>NZ_JANPML010000241.1:0-8186 GCF_031422795.1 Sandarakinorhabdus sp. | reverse complement strand
AGCACCGTGTTTTTCGCCGTGATCAACTGGATCAAGGTGCCGGCCTTTTGGGCGCTGGGCGCCTTCACACCAGCAAATCTGTGGCTGGCCGCGGTGCTGATGCCGGCGGCGCTGCTTTCCACCTGGGCCGGCACGGTTCTGGTCAGGCGGATTGATGGCCCGCGCTTTTATGCCATGATGCACGCATTGATGATCTTGGTTGGGGGCAAATTGGTATGGGACGGATTTTCGGGACTGTAATCGCGGCCGTGCTCGCGAACCCGGCAGCGGCGGCGCCGGTTGATCTGGTCGCGCTCTACAAGGATCTGCACACCCACCCGGAACTCAGCTTTCAGGAAGTGCGCTCGGCCGGCATTCTCGCTGCCGAAGCCCGCGCCGCTGGTTTCGAGGTGACCGAAAAAGTCGGCCGCACCGGCATCGTGGCCGTGCTGAAAAACGGCAAGGGCCCCACATTGCTGATCCGCGCCGATATGGATGGCCTGCCGGTGAAGGAAGCCACCGGGCTGCCCTATGCCAGCACCGCGACGGGCAATTATGGCGATGGGCCGATGACGCCGGTGATGCACGCCTGCGGGCACGATATCCACATGAGCGTGTGGGTGGGCACGGCGCGCTGGCTGGCGGAGAATCGCAAGGCCTGGCGCGGCACGGTGGTGATGGTGGGCCAGCCGGCTGAGGAAGGGCTGGGCGGCGCGCGGGCGATGATCGCCGATGGGCTGTTCACGCGTTTCCCCAAGCCGGATTATGCAGTGGCCCTCCCCGATAGCAGCGGCATCCCCGCCGGCACGGTGAGCGTGCCGCAACTGCGCGCGCTGTCTATCTCCACCTCGATGGACATGCTGGTGCGCGGCGTTGGCGGCCACGGCGCCTATCCGGCCAGCACGAAAGACCCGGTGGCGCTGGCGGCCCGCATCGTCACCGCGCTGCAACCGCTGATTTCCCGCGAGAATGATCCGTTCCAGCCCGCGGTGATCACCGTGGGCAGCATCCACGGCGGCACCAAGCATAATATCATCCCCGACGAGGTGAAGCTGCAGCTGACGATCCGCAGTTACGATCCCAAACAACAGCAGCGCCTTCTGGATGGCATTGCCCGCGTGGCAAAGGGCGAGGCGATTGCCGCCGGCCTGCCCGACGCGCTGATGCCGGTGATCAATCACACCGGCTTTGGCGTGCCGACCCTGAATGATCCGGCGCTGGCGGCCCGCATCAAGGCGCAGTTTGAAGCGAAATTGGGCAAGACGCGGGTGATCGATCTCGATCCGTCGATGGCGTCGGAGGATTTCCAGTATTTCGGGCTGGAGGCCAAGGCGCCGTCGGTGATCTTCTGGCTGGGCGGTGTGGGCCAGGCGCAATGGGATGCGGCGCAAAAAGGCGGGCCGGCGATCCCCAGCCTGCACAACAGCGGCTGGGCCCCCGATCCGGCGCCAACCATCGCAACGGGCGTGGAAAGCATGGCGGCGGCGGCGGTGTTGCTGTTGCCGGTGAAGTGAGTGTTTGCGGAACGACCCCACCCCCAACCCCTCCCCTAAAGGAGAGGGGGGCCGCGCTTTCTCCCCTCCCCTTTAGGGGAGGGGTTGGGGGTGGGGAAGGCCTGAAGCGCCCCCTCAAAATGCCCAAGCGCCGAATCGCCCCAAGGGCGTGCTACAACCTGCGCCATCACCACAGCTGGGGAGGCTGAGCCATGCGCGACTACACCAAATTCTATATCGACGGCCTATGGGTGGATCCGGCGGTGCCGAAGCAGCTGGACGTGATCAACCCGGCAACCGAAGCCGTGGCCGGCGTGATCTCGATGGGCACCGCTGCCGATGCCGACCGCGCGGTCATGGCCGCCCGCAAGGCGTTCCCGGGTTATTCACAAACCAGCCGCGCCGACCGGGTTGAATTGCTGCAGAACATCCTGGCGAAATATCAGGAGCGTTTTGCCGAAATCGCCGCAGCCATTACCGAGGAAATGGGTGCACCGGGCTGGCTGGCCATGCAGGCGCAGGCCGCAATCGGTGTTGGCCACCTGATGACCGGCATCGAGGTGCTGAAGAATTACGAGTTCGAAAAGCTGCGCGGCACCACGCTCATCACCCATGAACCCATCGGCGTGTGCGCCTTCATCACACCGTGGAACTGGCCGATCAACCAGATCGCCTGCAAAGTGGTGCCGGCGATCGCCACCGGTTGCACCATGGTGCTCAAGCCGTCGGAAATCGCGCCGTTCTCGGCGATCCTGTGGGCCGAAGTCATGCACGCCGCCGGCGTGCCAGCCGGTGTCTTCAACCTGGTCAACGGCGACGGCCCCACCGTGGGCGCAGCGTTGTCCTCGCACCGCGAAGTGGACATGGTGAGCTTCACCGGCAGCACCCGCGCCGGCATTGAAGTTGCCCGCAATGCCGCACCGACGGTCAAGC
Source organism: Sandarakinorhabdus sp. (assembly GCF_031422795.1). Lineage (GTDB taxonomy): Bacteria > Pseudomonadota > Alphaproteobacteria > Sphingomonadales > Sphingomonadaceae > Sandarakinorhabdus. Next base: position 5,781 of record NZ_JANPML010000241.1, on the reverse strand, counting down.
GTGTCCATCAGGAACTTGGCGGCAAGTCGCCCAACATCATTCTTGACGATGCTGATCTGCAGGTCGCCGTTGCCGGCGGCGTCAAGTCGGTGATGATGAACAGCGGCCAGTCGTGCAATGCTCCAACGCGCATGCTGATCCCGGCCGCCAAGATGGAGGCGGCCAAGGCCATTGCCAAGGCCGCTGCCGAAGCCACCACAGTCGGTTCGCCCGATGGCAATGCCGCGATGGGGCCTGTTGTCAGCGAGACGCAGTGGACGAAGATCCAGGGGTTGATCCAGAAGGGCATCGACGAAGGCGCGACGCTGGTCAGCGGCGGCACCGGTCGCCCGGATGGTCTCGACAAGGGCTATTATGTCAAGCCGACGATCTTTGCCGATGTCAGCAACGACATGACCATCGCTCGTGAGGAAATCTTTGGCCCGGTGCTGGCGATGCTGCCCTACCAGTCCGAGGAACAGGCCGTGGCGATCGCCAATGATACGGTCTACGGCCTTGCTGGCTATATCTCGGGCGAGCCGGAACACGCCCGCAAGGTCGCGCGCCAGTTGCGGACTGGCCAGGTCAACATCAACCAGGCCCCCGGTGACATGATGGCGCCGTTCGGCGGCTACAAACAGTCGGGCAATGGCCGCGAATGGGGCGATCATGCCTTCACCGACTTCCTTGAAACCAAGGCTATCATTGGCTGGGGCGAAGCGGCGACAGCGGCAGAATAATCGTCAACGCCGTGCGCCGGCGGCGCACGGCGGCGATGTCTGGGGGGATTATCATGGCAGCCTATATTGTATTCACGCGCGAACGTTTGCGCGATCCGGTCGCGTTTGGCGCTTATGGTGAAAAGGCCGGCGGCACGCTCGCCGGGCACACCGCCAAGCCGCTTGCCTTCTATGGCGCCCACGAAACGCTTGAAGGCGCGCCGATCGAAGGTGCCGTGATCGTGGAATTCCCCGACACCGCAGCAGCCAAGGCCTGGTACAACAGCCCAGCCTATCAGGATGCCGTGAAGCATCGCTTCGCCGGTGCCGATTATCGCGTTTTCATCACCGAAGGTCTCTAACGCCATGGCTCTGCGCACTGTCATCTGTGATCTTCTCGGCGTCGAACACCCTGTGCTGCTCGCCGGCATGGGCGGCGTTTCCTATGCCGAAGTCTGTGCCGCCGTGTCCGACGCTGGCGGTTTCGGTTCGTTGGGCATGGCCGGCCTGCCGCCCAAGTTCATCGCCGATCAGATGGCGCGCGTGAAGGATCTGACCGACAAGCCGTTCGGCGTCGATCTGCTAACCGCCCAGCCCGAAACGCTCACCGCCAGTGTGGATGTGATCATCAAGGGCGGCGCCAAGGCGTTCATCGCTGGCCTGGGCGTGCCGGTGGCAATCATCACCGAACTGAAACAGGCCGGCATCGTCGTGATGTGCATGGCCGGCAATGTGAAGCACGCCGTGAAAGCCGCTGAAGCCGGCTGCGACGTGATCATCGCGCAAGGCACCGAAGCCGGCGGCCATACCGGCAGCATCGCGTCGGTCGCGCTGTGGCCGCAGTGCGTGGACGCCGTTGATATTCCGGTGGTGGCGGCGGGCGGCCTTTATGACGGGCGCGGGCTCGCCGCGGCGCTGGCCTTTGGCTGTGTCGGCGTGTGGATGGGCACTCGCTTCATCGCCAGCCACGAGGCGCACGCTGGCCAGAAGTACAAGGATGCCATCGTCGGCATGAGCGAGAGCGACACGGTGATCAGCAAGGTGTTCACCGGCAAGACGTTGCGCGCCATCGTTAACGATTCGAACCGCGATTTCGACAATCGCAATGCCAAACCGTTTGCCGCACAGGTGATGGAATCGGTGCAGCTGAACCGCCTTGGGCCGATTGCTGGCGTGCTCGACGTGATCCCCGAAACCCAGTGCCTGGCTGCCGGCCAGGGCGGCGGCGGCATCACTGAGATTTTGCCGGCCGGTGAAATCGTGCGCCGCACGGTAGCTGAGGCGCAGGCCGCTTTGGCCAGCCTGAGGAGCTTGGGCTGATGCGTGCCTTTCTGATTGCCGCTTTGCTCGCCACGCCGGCGCTCGCCGCCGAACCGCAAGGCGGCCCGGTGTTCGCCGGTTTTGGCAAGCATACGCCGGTCGAACATGATGTCGCCATCCCCAAGGGCATGGTGCTGCGTCATGTTTATGACGTGCAGCCAGCCACGCCCGGCAAGCGTAATCCCGGTTTTGAAACGGCCGCCCGCTTCATCAACAGCCATGTCGCCAATGGCATGGCCGAACGAGATGTGGCGGTGGCGGTGGTGGTGCATGGTTCGGCCATCGCCGAACTGACGAAGCCCGAAGTCTACGCCGCCCGCAATCCCGGCACGACCAACGCCAGCGAAGCCATGGTCAAGGAAATGCTGGCCAAGGGCGTGCGCTTTGTCGTCTGCGGGCAGGCTGCAAACGCCATGGGCATCAAGAAGGCCGATCTGCTGCCGGGCGTCGAACTGGCCATTTCAGCCAGCAGCGCCCACGCCATATTGCAGGCGCAGGGCTATACACTCAATCCGTTCTGAAAGGCCCCGCCATGCTGCGCGCTGTCGTCCTTCTCTTTTTCCTGATGGCCGCCCCGGCGTTGGCGCAATCGCGTGAAGGCTTTGGCCCTGGCCCGGTGCTGCCCGATGTCGGCCCGATCGCGCCGGTGCAGAGCGATCTGGCGCTGCCCAAGGGCACCAAGTTCAAGATCGCCTTCGATCTGCACACCCGCGCCGAAGCCGACAAGCTCAGCCGCCAGATCGAAACAGCGGCGCGCACGCTTAATATGCATGTTGCCGCCGGGGTGCCCAAGGAAGATGTGCAGATCGTGCTGATCGCTCACGGCCCGGCCGCACAGGATCTGTTGAACCCGGAAAGCTATGCCAAACGCACCGATGGCAAGGCCAACAACAGCCTGGATGCCGTGAAGAAGCTGCTGGGCGCCGGCGTGGAAATCTATTTGTGCGGCCAGACCGCAGCCAGCCAGAAGATCAGCAAGGCCGATCTGATCCCCGGTGTGAAGATGTCGCTTTCGGCGATCACCGCCCATGCCATCTATCAGCAACGCGGCTATACGCTGAACCCGTTCTAACCCTTCAGGCTTGGCGCCCGCGCTGCGGCTTCGCCGGCGTCCACCTCCGGGCCGGGCACGCCTGAATCGACCCGGCCTGCCGCCGCCATGTGAATGGCCTTGCGGATGCGCGGGTAGGTGCCGCAGCGGCACAGGTTGGTGATGGCGGCGTTGATGTCGTCATCCGACGGATTGGGTTTTTCCTTCAGCAGCGCCGCCGCCGCCATGATCATGCCCGACTGGCAATAACCGCACTGCGGCACCTGAACGGCGATCCACGCCTGTTGCAACGGGTGGTCGCGGTTGTCGGACAGGCCTTCGATGGTGGTGACGAAGGTGCCTTCCAGTTCGGCGATGCTCACCTGGCAGCTGCGGGTCGGCTTGCCGTCGACATGCACGGTGCACGCGCCGCACAATCCGGCGCCGCAGCCATATTTGGTGCCGGTCAACCCCGCTGCATCGCGCAGGGCCCACAGCAGCGGCGTATCGGGCTGCATCAGAAATTCGACAGGATTGCCGTTGACGGTGAACTTGGTCATTCCTCTCCCATAGACTCTGGGAGGCCGCGATGGAACTGAAGACCCTCGATTACAGTGTTGCCGACGGCATCGCCCGCATCACCCTGTGCCGCCCGACCGAGCTGAACACCATGAACGGCGATTTCTGGCCGGAAATGGTGCAGGTGTTCCGCGCTATCGAGCACGACATGGATGTGCGCTGCGTCATCCTCGCGTCGACCGGCAAGCATTTCACCGCCGGCCTTGATCTGAACTGGGCCGGCCAGAATGCAGCGGCCAGCCCGGGCGGCGATTTGGGCCGGCAGCGCGAAGCCTTCCGCCGCCACGTGAAGGAGCTGCAGGAAAGCTTCAACGTCATCGACAATTGCCGGGTGCCGGTAATCGTCGTCACCCAGGGCGGCTGCATCGGCGGCGGCGTCGATCTGGTGACGGCCTGCGATATCCGCATCTGTTCATCCGATGCCTATTTCACCATTCAGGAAATCAATGTCGCTATCGTTGCCGATGTCGGCACGCTGCAGCGCATTCCGCATCTGCTGCCGCAGGGGTTGATCCGCGAACTGGCCTATACTGGCCGCAAGTTCCCGGCCGCCGAAGCTGCGAAACATGGCTTCGTCAACAAGGTCGAAGACAGCCACGCCGACGCTCTGGCTGCTGCTGAGGTGATGGGACGCGAAATCTGCGCCAAATCCCCGCTGGCCATTACCGGCATCAAGCAGGTGCTCAACTATGGCCGCGATCACAGTGTGGCCGATGGCCTTGAATATGTGGCGGTCTGGAATGCCGGCATGTTGCAGGGCGAGGACATGAGGGAAGCCGTGAAAGCGCAGATGACGCGGCAATCTGCTGCATTTTCCAACCTGAAAGCCTGATAATTGGACGGGGTGCGGCCCCATTGCCGCTTGCCTGCTGCGTTGCAGCGCGCCATAGGAGCGTCGTCATTTGGCGGACGAGTCCGCCCGTTTCAGGCCAGGGGCAGTATGCGCCGTATATTCTCGATTATCTCCTTCGCCGTCGCGATGAGCGCTTCGGTTCGCAGTTTTGCACAGGAAGCCGTTGCGGCTGTCCCCGTGCCGCCGGTGGCCACCACCGCGGTGCCGGCTGCCGTTCCGGCGCTCATGGCGCCGTCGGCTGAATATGGCGTGCCGCGCGGTGGCTGGGATCTGCAGCTGCCCGTCACCGATATCGCGGTGGAAGCCCACAACATGATCAACTGGGTTCTCAACCCGGTGATGGCCGGTGTGACGGTGTTCGTGCTGGGGCTGCTGGCGTGGACGATGTTCCGTTATCGCGCCGCCGCCAACCCGGTGCCGTCAACCAACAGCCACAACACCACGATCGAAGTGATCTGGACCGTGGTGCCGGCGCTGATCCTGGTGGTCATCGCCTTCCCCAGCTTCCGTTTGCTGGCCAATCAATATGATCCGCCCAAGGCTGATCTGACCATCAAGGCCATCGGCCACCAGTGGTACTGGGAATATGAATATCCCGATCAGGGCGGTTTCACCTTTGATTCGGTGATGCTCACCAACGAGGAAGCCGCCGCCCGCGGTACGCCCAAGCTGCTGGATGTCGATAACCGCGTTGTGGTGCCGGTGGGTGCCACCGTGAAGATCCTGACCACGGCGGCCGACGTGATCCACAGTTTTGCCATGCCCGCCTTCTATGTGAAGATGGATGCTGTGCCGGGCCGCATCAACGAAACATGGTTCAAGACCGATCGCCCCGGCGTGTATTTTGGCCAGTGCAGCGAGCTGTGTGGCACCAAGCATGCTTATATGCCGATCGCCATCGAAGTGCTGCCGAAGGCGCAGTTCGATGCCTGGGTTGCGGCCAAGCAGAAGGAAAACGGCATTGAGCCGAAAGCGGCCGCAGCCGCTCCTGCCGAAGCTGCTGCCCCCGCCGCCGTTGCCGCTGCTGCTGCCCCTGTCGCTGATGCGGCTGCGGCCGCGCCGGCTGTCCAGTAAGATTCGAGAAGAGGACCCGTATCATGGCTCACGCCGCAACCGCCGGTGCTCATGACCACGCTCATGACCAACAGCTCGGCTTCATCCAGCGCTGGCTCTTTTCGACCAACCACAAGGATATCGGGACGCTCTACCTGATCTTCGCGATCATCGCCGGCACCATCGGCGGCGCGATTTCGGGTGTGATGCGCCTCGAACTGGCGCAGCCGGGTATCCAGTGGCTCACC
>NZ_JANPML010000240.1:0-3914 GCF_031422795.1 Sandarakinorhabdus sp. | reverse complement strand
GCGCGGGCCTGCGCCACGGCTTCGGCACTGGTCATCTCGCGCCGGTCGCCATGGCCGATGCCCGCCACCCGCGCATACCATTCGCCCACATGCGGCACTGCCATCAGTTCGGCCGTGAAGGCTGCAGCGCTCTGGTTGTTCACCACCAGCCACATGTTGCTGTAGTGCGCCAGATCGCCGACGCCCGGCGCATCGCCGCCGATGAAGGCCCTGCCATCGGCCAGCATGTGTGACAGCAGATCGGCATTCGCCAGCACCTGGCTCTTGAAGAATGGTGCGGCCGCGTTCAATTTGGCGAATTCCAGGCCAAATCGCGCCTGCCGATCCTTGACGAAATTTTCGTCCATTTCGTCGGGGGCCATGCTGCTGAAAGCTGTCGCCACATGCGCCATGAACTGCGGGCCGTTGGCCCAGCTCGCTGCCATGCGGTGCATCTGTCCCAGTGGCGCAGGATAGAGTGTCTTGCCGCCCAGTGTTTCCAGCGCTGGCATGATGGCCAGCGTGTCGCAATAAATGTCGGCGCCCACCTGCACCACCGGCGTGCGGCCATAGCCGCCGGTCAACACTGTCTGTTCGGGCTTGGGCAGGATGCTGGAGATCGGGATGCTGCCCCAGGTCAGCCCCTTGGCGCCAAAGCCCGTACGCACCAGTTCGGCATAGGGCGAGAAATCATAGTGATAAAGAATGGGGATCATGGCGGAGATGATGCCTGCCAATCCGCACGACCCCCAGTGACATTATGGAGAGGGGATCAGCTGCGATAATCGGCCCAAGCAGCGTTCAGCTGCGATAGTCAGCATTGATGCTGATGTAGCCGTGGGTGAGGTCGCAGGTCCACACCCGTGCCCGGCCCGCCCCAAGGCCCAAATCGGCGGTGATGCGGATTTCGTCGCCGGCCAGATGCGCCGCCACCGGAGATTCGTCGTAGCCGGGCACGACCATGCCGTTTTGCGCCACCAGCGTGTCGCCGAAGCGGATGCTCAGAAGATCGCGTTCGGCGGGTTCGCCGGCCTTGCCCACCGCCATCACCACCCGGCCCCAATTGGCGTCGCCGCCGGCAATGGCGGTTTTCACCAGCGGCGAATTGGCGATGGAGAGCGCAACGCGCTTGGCCGAGCCATCGTCCACTGCGCCGGCCACATTCACTTCGATCAGTTTGCTCGCGCCTTCGCCGTCGCGCACCACCAGGATCGCGAGCTGCCGGCACACGTCGGCCAGCGCGGCGGCCAACGCGTCGGCGCCGGGATCATCCATGCTGGTGAGCGGGGCGTGGCCGGCGGCACCGGTGGCAAAGGCCAGCACCGTGTCGGATGTGGAGGTGTCACTGTCCACCGTGATGCTGTTGAACGTGCCACCGACCGCCGCCGACAGCATCTGCTGCCACAGAACTGCGGTAACGGCGGCATCGGTGAAGATGAAGCCCAGCATCGTCGCCATGTCGGGCGCGATCATGCCGCTGCCCTTGACGATGCCCACCAGCGTCACGCGGGTGCTGCCAATCATGGCGCTGGCGGTGGCGGCCTTGGGGAAGGTGTCGGTGGTGCCGATGGCGTTGGTTGCGGCCAGCCAATCGGCCTGGCCCAACCCGGCATGGGCTTGGGTCACGCCGGACAGCGCCAGATCGACCGGCAGCGGCACACCGATCACGCCGGTCGAGGCGCTGAACACTTCATCCGGGCTGCAGCCCAGCACGTGCGCCACGCGCGCGGCCTGCGCCTGCGCCGCCTGGCGGCCGTTCATGCCGGTGAAGGCATTGCTGTTGCCAGCGTTGACGATCAGCCCGCGGGCAAAGCCGCCCGGCAATTTGGCGCGGCACAGTTCGACCTCGGGGGACGGGCATTTCGACCTTGTTGTCACGCCGGCCACCACCGTGCCGGGCGCCAGCGCAACCAGCGTCACGCAATCGCGCGTCCATTGTTTATAGGCCACGCTGGCCGTGCCGATACGCACACCAGCGATCGGCGCGAGGGCGGGGAAGGGCAGGGCGAGTGGGGAGCGTTCCATGATGACCGCCATTGCCATCTGAAAGTCGCTTGTCCAGTGACAAGTGCGTTGACTCTGTGCGGCCGGGGCATTATCGGCACCACTCTTTCCGGACACAGGTAACTGTGGCCCTCTCGAATCTGTTTTCAGGACGTCGACAATGAAGCGCACTTATCAACCGTCCAAGCTCGTCCGTGCTCGCCGCCACGGCTTCCGCGCCCGCATGGCGACCGTTGGTGGCCGCAAGGTCATTCATGCTCGCCGCGCCCGCGGCCGCAAGAAGCTTTCGGCCTGAAGCTGATGCGCGCGCCGGAGACCATCCGGCAGCGACGGGATTTCCTGGCTGCAAATCAGGGCCGGCGGGTTCCATCCGCCGGCTTTGTGCTGCTTGTTCGGCAGCGCGAGGATGGCAGCGACACGATGCGCGCCGGCTATACCGTCACCAAGAAGGTGGGCAACAGCGTGATCCGCAACCGGCTCAAACGCCGCCTGCGCGAGATTGTGCTGCTCACCTTGCCGGCCCACGGCCACAGCGGCGCCGATCATGTGCTCATCGGCCGTGATGCCGGCCTCACCCGTGATTTCGCGCAATTGCGCACTGATCTGGAAAAAGCGCTCGCCAAGGCCCATCTCCCACTCAAGCCCAAGGAGACGGATCGGAAATGAAATCCCTGCTGATCTGGCCGATCCGCCTGTGGCAGGTGACATTCTCGGCCGTCATGCCGCCCTCTTGCCGCTTTTCACCCAGTTGTTCGGCCTATGCCATCACCGCCATCGAACGCCATGGCCCGGTGAAGGGCTTTGGCCTTGCCGCGCGGCGCATTGCCCGCTGCCACCCATGGGGGGGTTCGGGCTATGACGATGTTCCAGATTGAGCTAGGGCCCTAAGCGGCTATAGCAGCCGCCATTCCATCCGAATCCCGCTTTTCAGCAAAGAGACAGCCTTGCCTCCTCAGGACAATCAATCGCCCGATGTGAAGAACATCGTTCTGGCCGTGCTGCTTTCCGCGTTCGTGCTGATCGGCTGGACCTTCGTGGCCGATCGCTATTTCCCCGCCGAAGCGCCCAAGCCGTCGATCGCAGCCGAAACCATGGCCGCACCAACCGCGCCGGCTGCGGCTGGGTCGGCGCCGGCCATTGCCGGTCCGGGCGCGCTGCTCGGGCGTGAGGCAGCGTTGGCCGCGGGCCCGCGGCTTGCCATCGACACGCCGCGCCTGAAAGGCTCGATCAATCTCACCGGTGCGCGCTTCGATGATCTGGTGCTGCTCAGCTATCGCCAGACCAAGGACAAGAGCTCACCGCCGGTGCGCCTGTTCTCGCCAAGCCGCACTGCCGACGCGCAATTTGCCCAGTTCGGCTGGGTCGGCGCTGTTGCACCGCCAGCCACTGCGATCTGGACCGCCGATCGTACCCTGCTGACCCCCGCCACCCCGGTGACGCTCCGCTGGACCTCGCCGCAGGGCCTCGTCTTCCGCCAGAAGGTGAGTGTCGACGCGGATTTCATGTTCACCGTCGAACAGAGCATCACCAACCCCGGCGCCGTGCCGGTGGCGTTGCAGCCGTTCGGCCTGGTGTCGCGCCGCGGCGAAGCCACCGCTGCCGAAGTCAATGTTCACGTTGGCCCTGTCGGTGTGCTGCAGGACACGTTGAAGGACAGCGACCTTGAATTCGAGAAGCTGCGCGAAGAAGGCCCGCAGCGTTTCACTTCCACCGGTGGCTGGCTCGGCCTGACCGAGAAATATTGGCTGGCGGCCTCCGTGCCCGACCAGAAGGCCAGGATCGACGCCACCTTCCAATATGCCGCCGGCCAGTATCAGGCCGATTGGCTGGCCGCGGCCGTCACCGTCCCGGCGGGTGGCAGCGTGACCAGCACCGCCAAGTTGTTTGCCGGTGCCAAGGAAGTCGATCTGATCGACCGCTACACCGAAGCC
>NZ_JANPML010000239.1:0-3611 GCF_031422795.1 Sandarakinorhabdus sp. | reverse complement strand
GGCTTGGCGCATGAAGCTGAGCAGCGGTTCGTACCCTGTGGCGGGGCTGTAGGACAGAGCTGGCACATAACAAGAAGCGCCTCCGGCGGCCAGGGTCGCAGACCCTGGACCCGTTCGTTTTTGGGGCGGCCTTCAGACTCGTCACACCGGACTTCATCCGGGGTAAGGCTTACGCATCGGCAATTTCCGATGACAAACCAGCGCCAGGCTCGGCTAGCTGCTGAGGTTTAATTACGTACGGTTTCTCCAGAGCTCAACAATGCGGATGCTACAGCTTGGCTCTTGCATCAACGATAGTTGCAATAGCCAAATCTCCAAGTTTCTGACGAAAATCGGCATGCGCCTTATCAAGTGTTTCCGAGTCAGCTGTTTGCATGAAAGGTAAACCATACTCACGCGTGGCTTCCTTAAGAAGCACACGAAACTCCGTTTCTTGCACAACACATGATGCAAAGGCCGCTTTCGCAAGCGTCTCGCTTGGTTCATCTTGACTTGCATACCGTCCAGCACGAGCGACTACACAGTCCCGCCAAACCGCAGCCGCCTCAGCTGCTCGGTCCTGCCGAGGCCCGCCCAGCGCAGCGCTCGACGACAGAGTTAATATTATAGAGATTATTATTGCCGATTTTTTCATAAAATTGCCTTACGCCTTCTGAAACAATGCATTCTTTTCTAATGATTGATCTAATTTATAAATTCAACATTGCAATCTACAATCAATAATGCCTCAATGCTGGTTGTTTCCAAAGCCGCAGAAAATCGAATTACGGTCACGGAATACGGCGACAGTGCTCAAAACCCAACAAAAGTGGGTGCAGGGCCTCAGGCCCTGCCCGCCGGAGGCTGTTTTCTGCCTCTAGAATTCCAGTAGAATTCCAGGGACAGGAATTCCAGGGACAGTATACTTAATCCGCTTGTCAGGAAGGGCTGCCCATAAACGAACGGGTCCAGGGTCTGCGACCCTGGCCGCCGGAGGCCCTCTCTTTTTCCTCCCCCTCACCCCGCTCGCCTGCGGCGAGTCGACCCTCTCCCTCGAGGGGAGAGGGGCTATGGCCTCACCGTCGATAGACCTCGCGGCGGTTGCCGAGGCGGATCGCGGTGATCAGCATCACGCCGTCATCCAGATCGGCGATGATGCGCCAATCGCCGACGCGGTATTTCCAGAAATCGCCAAGGTCCTTGCCGCGCAGGGCTTCGCCGATGTTGCGTGGGTCGTCCAGTGTGGCTAGCGGCAAGCGCAGGAACGTCAGGATACGCTTGGCGATTTGCGGATCGAGTTTGCGGAGCTGCTTGGCGGCGCTGTCGGTGAGGTCAATCCGCCAGGCCATAATCCGCCAGCAGATCGTTCAGCGGCACGCGGCCTTCGCTGCCGGCGCGCACGCGGGCGAGGATTTCGGCGGAGAGATGTGCGTCTTCCAGATCGTCGATATGTTCCAAGATGGCTTCCAGCGCATAGAAGGTCTTGGTCCGCCCGGTCAGCGCCGACAGGGCAGACAGTCGGGCGTCAACGTCTTCAGGCAGGCGCAGGGAAATTGGCATGCTTGCTGAATAGCATTGCGATACACGTATTGCAAGTCACTGCAAGATAGGCTGCACCGACAGTGCGGCGCGGGACGGTGGAAGCTGGCCTGCGCCAACAGGACAAGGGCTTGAAGGAGGGGCCGCCCAAAACGAACGGGTCCAGGGTCTGCGGCCCTGGCCGCCGGAGGCCTTTCGTGCTTCTCTCTTGCGACGGTGCCCTCGCCCTTGCATCCCGCCGCCTTATCGCGCATCGGGCGCGGGGATGACCTTCTTCTATCTGGCACTTGCCCTCGGTCTTGCCGTTGGCCTTAACCACCCGGCGCGGCTGTGGCGGATGGGGGCGCAGTTGAGTGGGGCGGCGGCGCTGTTCATGATGGTCTTTTCGATCTGGCTGGCCAATGCGGATGGCACCTTTGCAGCGCGCGCGGCCGATGATCTGCGGCCGGTGCTGCTCAATGCGATGGCGGTGATTGCCGTGTTTGTCATCCTGCTGTTGCTGGCGCTGCTGCCGGTGCAATGGCGGCGGCAGGTTGAAACGGTGCCCGACTGGAACCGCCGGCAGAGCTGGGGCACCATTGCCCGCCTGTTGCATTGGACCAGTGCTGTGCTGATGCTGATCGCGCTGCCGATGGGGATGTTTGTGACTTTGCTGTCACCGTCGCCGGAACGGGCCAGTTTCCTTGCCGCGCATATCGGCATTGGTGTGGCGCTATTTTTCCTGTTGTTGCTGCGGTGGCTGGCGCAGGGCGCATCGCCCGGCCCGGCCAGCCCCAGTGCGGCATCGCGGCTGAACAAGCTGGCGCTGTATCTGGCGCTGGCCACGTTGCCGGTATCGGGCCTGGCGCTGGCCGGTGCGACCGGCGTTTCAGTGCTGGGCCTGCAACCGGCGGTGCCGCTGCCCCCGGCGCGGGCCCTGCACATCGGGCTTTCCGTGCTGTTTGCGATCGCCTTTGCCGCGCATGCCGGCGCTGTGTTGTGGCATCATTTCGCGCTGCGCGACCGCCAGCTCATTCGCCGCATGCTGCGCTAGAACAAACGGCGCACATGGTGCAAGGATAGCAACATGGCCATCCAGATTCGCACCAATCTTGCCGAAACGGAGCTGACCGAGTTCACCCCGCACCGCCCGGCCCGGCCGGAGAAATCCGAAGGCGGCCGGGCGTTTGTGCTGAACACCGAATACACGCCTGCCGGCGATCAGCCCGCCGCCATTGCCGAACTGGTGGGCCAGGCCAACGATGGTGAGCGTGATCAGGTGCTGTTGGGGGTGACGGGTTCGGGCAAGACCTTCACCATGGCCAAGGTGATCGAGGCGGTGCAGCGCCCGGCGCTGATCCTGGCGCCCAACAAGATTTTGGCGGCGCAATTATACGGCGAATTCAAAAGCTTCTTCCCCGATAATGCGGTGGAGTATTTCGTTTCCTATTACGATTACTACCAACCCGAAGCCTATGTGGCGCGCACCGATACCTATATCGAAAAGGAATCGAGCGTGAACGAGGCCATCGATCGGATGCGCCATTCCGCCACCCGCGCCCTGCTGGAGCGGGACGATGTGATCATCGTGGCGTCGGTGTCGTGCCTGTATGGCATCGGTTCGGTCGAGACCTATTCGGCGATGACGTTCAGCCTGAAAAAGGGCGGTTCGGCCGATCTGAAGGAGACCGTGCGCAAGCTCGTCGCCATGCAATACAAGCGCAACGAGCTGTCGTTCGCGCGCGGCAATTTCCGGGTGCGCGGCGACAGCCTGGAGATTTTCCCATCGCACTATGAAGACAGCGCCTGGCGCATCAGTTTCTTTGGCGACGAGATCGAGCAGATTTCCGAATTCGATCCGCTCACCGGCGAGACGGTGGCCAAGCTTGATCAGATCAAGATCTACGCCAACAGCCATTATGTGACGCCCGGCCCGACCATGAAACAGGCCGCCGACGCCATCCGCCACGAATTGACCGAGCGGCTGAAGGAGCTGAACGCCGAAGGCAAGTTGCTGGAAGCGCAGCGGCTGGAACAGCGCACCAATTTCGATCTGGAAATGATCGCCGCCACCGGGGCGTGCGCGGGCATCGAGAATTACAGCCGCTTCCTCA
>NZ_JANPML010000238.1:0-5933 GCF_031422795.1 Sandarakinorhabdus sp. | reverse complement strand
GGAAACCGTCCCCCGCTGGCGCGCTGAGCAGGAAGCCGCCCTCACCCGCGCCACTGGCCGGCACGGGATGGACCCAGCCGCCCTCACCCGCTTCTGCGCCCACTACGAACGCCTCACCCGCTGGCAACTGGCGGACACGCCGGGGCGGGCCACGTTCACAGTGCGGCTGAATGGAGAGCGGCGGGTGATCGACTGAACCCTGCCGGCAGGCGGGAAGCGAGTAAGCATACCCGCGAAAACTCCGCAGAAGACAAGTCCATGTCACAGAAAATCAATGGCCGACAGTTGCTCCCTGGCTCGGGGACGACGTAGAAGAGAGCAGGATCTAATATTCTGTCATAAAAACATCTCACTGAAACCCGTCTCCACCATGAATTTCGTCTTGCGCGGAAATAGAATTTATATAATCTAAATCCGCTAGGCAAATTTTCGAACATAATTTGATGAAAACTGCGTTCAAGCCAAGTATTAAGAGGAAATTATGAGCAATCTAGTTCGTATAGGAACCGAAATTCAGGTCAATAGACCAATAGAAATTGGTCTATCTGCCGCCCAACACATCGCCAGCCTTGCGAACGGTGATTTTGCGGTTACTTGGCTAGATGCAGCCTTTGAATTGAAGGTTCAAATATTTGATTACTCTGGGATAAAAATAGATAGTGAAATAATTGTTGAAAACAATACACGAAATCTGTACAATCCGAGAATTTTAGGTCTCACCGGAGGTGGGTTTGTCATCACCTGGGTGGATGACGTTGAACGGCAAGGTATTGCGCGTACGGATATCAAAGCGCAGCTTTTCAGTTCCACTGGTGTGAAATTTGGCAGTGAATTTCAAGTCAATACCCAAAGCCTGAGCGGTCAGTCTTGGCCGGAGATTGCGGAACTTCCGAATGGCGGATTTTTAATCACCTGGCAGGACGACAGCCGCACATTGGGTGACAACAGTTTACAAAGTATCAAGGCGCAATTGTTTTTTGCTGATGGTTCAAAACACGGCAATGAGTTTCTGGTCAATACGGAGACGGGGGGCGATCAGAGATTTCCGGGCGTTACCGTTCTTGCGAATGGGAGTTTCGTTATCGCATGGCAGGATGAAAACGAGACTGGCGACGACAACAGCAGGGCCAGCATTGAAGCGCAGCTGTTCGATGCCAACGGTGCCAAGCAGGGAAATCAATTTCTAATCAATACACAGACTTCCGATTCACAAGAAAGACCATCGATCGCCGCATTGTCTGATGGTGGATTTGTTGTCACATGGCAGGATAGAAGCGGTACGTTTGGAGATAGCGACAATTATAGTGTGAAGGCGCAATTATTTGACTCGCTTGCTGCGAAAAGAGGATCTGAATTCCTGGTCAACACGCAGACTGCAAGCGCTCAGTATAATCCACAGGTTTCTAAATTGATTAGCGGTGGATTTGTAATCACTTGGGGAGATTTCAGCGAAACACTTGGCGATAGTGACAGTATAAGCGTAAAGGCTCAAATTTTTGATGCAAAAGGGGCCAAGGTCGATACAGAATTCTTGGTAAATACACTTACTGTTGGCTGGCAATTTTCACCTTCAATTGCGACTTTGGCAGACGGAAAATTTGTAATTTCATGGGATCACCAACCAAATATCAATGGTAGCAGCGACATCAAAGCCCAAATCTACAGCTTGGGCGACAGATTTTCTGTGCCAGCGGAGGAACTGGTGCTGTTCCTGCCCGGCACGCGCGACCTGATCACCTGGGATTCGACCCAAGGCTCTGCCGGCTTTACCTATTTTTTCCGGGTGGGTGACGGCAGTACGATCGCCGCGGTGGCCGATTTTACCGGGGATGGTCGCAGCGATGTGCTGCTAGCCCAATCGGGTGGTGGTTTGACCCGCTGGGACCCGACACTGGGCGGCAATGGCTTCACCTTGTTGCCCGCAACGTTGGGGTTTACGTTGGTCGGCAAGGGCGATCTGGTAGGCAATGGTACGACCGATCTCTTGCTGCAGAACGCCGCTGGCCAGTTGCGCATCCTTGATGCAGCGGTCGGCACCATCACCGATCTGTTCACCCTCGCTTCGGGCTGGAGCGTGGCCGGAGTGGGCAACATCAACGGTACCGGCAAGGCCGACGTGGTCCTGCAAAACAGTGGCAGCGGCGCCGTGATTGCGTTCACTGATCAAGGCTGGCGCGATCTGATCACGCTGGGTTCGGGCTGGGAGATTGCCGGGCTGGGCGATGTGACCGGCGGGCTGGCTGATGATTTCATCCTGCAGCGGAGCGATGGTGTCACCATCTTCTGGGATGCCACTCAAGGCAGTCAGGGCTTCAAGGATTTTGCCACCATCGGCCCGACGTGGGAATTCCTGGGCTTTGACGATCTGAACGGCGATGGCCTGGATGATGTCGTGCTGCAGAACAGCAATGGCCTCGCCATCTACTGGACTGGCAGCAACTGGGTCGATCTGGGCTCCACCCTCATCGGCGCCGAACTGGTGGGAACCGGGGTGTTTCCGTAAGCACAAGTTTTACAGGTGCCGAAAGCCAGCGTTTCAGGCCCGTTGGCATAGCCAGCGATGAAGCGGGCCAGTGCCGGGCGGTCTTCATGCAGGGAAAATGCAAAGGGCCGGCGCCTTGCGGCACCGGCCCTTCCTGTTTGCGGATCGCGCCAGGCTCATTTCACCTTGGCGAAATCCTCGTAGTTGATGCCAAGCTGTTCCAGGTAGCTCTTGTGCTTGGCCGGATCGTAATAGAATTTCTCTTGCTGCGGGCGCATCTTGGCCATGATGTCGGCGTTCAGCCAGATCGCCGGCTTGTCTTCGGGGGTGAGCAGCGGATCGTATTTGTCGCTCTTGAACTGCACATCCTGCTGATAGGTTTTGGCATCGGCGATGATCTTGGGCGTTGTCGCCAGATCAAGGATGGTCATCGCCACCGCCTTGGCGGCGACCATCACGCCCTTGTGGGCAATTGGTGTCGCCATGGCGATGGCCGATTGGCGGTTGTGGCCGATGGCGTTGGGGATGTTGGACGGATAGCGGATGGTGACGGTGGGCACCGTCCACATGATGTCACCAATATCGTCCGAACCGCCGCCCATCGAAACGCCGCGCAGTTCGGGCGTGGAGAGCGGGGCCAGCGTGGTGGAGAGCGGCCCCAGCTTCTGGCCGTTGGTCTGCTGCATTGCCTTGGCAAAACCCTGATCCGCGGCGCTCCATTGCGGCAGGCCGACGGCCTTGATGTTGGCGTAAAGCGCTTCGGCCAGCGGCTTGTTGCCATAATTCGGTGCGGCATAACCCAGGGTGCGCCGGGTGACGGCGGTATCGGTGGCCATGGCGGCGGCATCGGCAATGCGGTTGCCGATTTCATACAGGCCGCGGATTTTGGCAAAGCTGCCTTCGCGGAAATAATACCAGACGCTGGCTTTTTCCGGCACGATGTTGGGCTGGCCGCCGCCTTCGGTGATGACATAATGGCTGCGCTGGGTGACAGGCAGATGCTCGCGCCGCATGTTCCAGCCGATGTTCATCAGTTCAACGCCGTCCAGCGCGCTGCGGCCGTCCCACGGCTGGCCGGCGGCGTGGGCGGTCTTGCCCTTGAAGCTATATTCCACGCTGACCAGGCCGGTGTTGCCAGACGGGCCCCAGCTCACGCCGAAATCGTTGCCGACATGGGCGAAAATCGATGCGTCCACACCCTTGAACATGCCAGCGCGTACATAATAGGCCTTGGTGGCCAGCAGTTCTTCGGCAACGCCGGGCCACAGCATCAGCGTGCCCTTGATGCCGTTCGTTTCCATCACCTGCTTGGCAGCGATGGCAGCGACGATCATCATCGGCATGCCGCTGTTGTGGCCTTCGCCGTGACCGGGGCCGCCTTCGACCATCGGCTTCATCTCGACCACGCCGGGATATTGCGACAGGCCGAGCAGGCCGTCGATATCGCTGCCCAGCGCGATCTTGGGGCCAGCCCCGTTGCTCCACGTCGCGGTGAAAGCGGTTGGGATGCCGGCAGAGCCGCGTTCAACCTTGAAGCCGTTTTTTTCAAGAATGCCGGTCAGATATTCGCTGGTCTTGTGTTCCTGGAAACCGGGTTCGGCATAGCTGAACACCATGTCCACCATTTCCTGTGCCAGCTTGGTCTGGGCGTCGACCAGTTCGGCGGCGACCTTTTTCTGGGCCGGCGTGGCCAGCGCCAACGCCGGGCTGGCCATCACACTTGCCGCCAGCAGCGCGGCGATCATCTTGCCCTTCATCATCGTCAAAGCCCCCCGTGTTGTTCAGCAGCTGCCGATCAATATTCGAACCGCACGCCCACACGTTAAACGTGGCCCAGCCCATCATACAAGTTGCGCCTAGGCCGACGAGGTCGAAGCGCCAGCGATCGATCCGAGGCTTGGCCGTGAGGCGATTGCTCCACCATGTCGAGGCATCGCCGCCGCTCGGATCAGCGTTCGGCGCCGCCATAGTGCAGCGCGTTGAACAGGAATTTGAACGTGCCATAGGCTTGGGCGCGTTGCACGATTTCAGGGCCCATCACGAACAGCTTGCCGCGGCCAACATCGATATCAGCCACCGCAATCGTTCCAGCCAGTTGCTCCTGACCCACCGCCCAGCCGCTGCGCAGCACTGAAGTGCCCTGGAACCGGCTGACAGGGGTTGCCGTGCCTTCGCCCTTGGTTGGCACAAACGTGGGCGAACGGTTGAAGAAGATGTCCACCTCTGCCGGCAGGCCATAGGCCAGCGGTTGACGGTTATTGACCTGCGCGCGCAGCACGGACCCGGGAATGTAGAAATTCTTGGTATCGAGCGGCCGCTCCTCGCCGTTGTCGATCCTTCGTTGCGCCAGTGCCAGCGGCGCACCCAGCAATTCGGCAAAGCGCGCCGAGTTACCGATAGCCACCACCGCGCCCCCACTGCGCAGGAAATCGCCAATTGCCGGAGTGGTTTTCGCATCTGTGAGATTGCCGGTCATCGCCTTCAACTCGGCGGGCGTATCCTCTGGCTTGGGTTGCGGCTGGGGGCGTTCACTGCCCCAGGCGCCCTTGCCGGGCAGTGCGCCATCAACGAACAGCAACACGTCGAATTTCCGCTTCAGGCCGCCAGCCTCGATGCGCTGCGGATAGATGATTTCAAACGGAAATTCATATTGTTCCAGCAGCCAGCGGGTCCAGCCGGCGGTCATCAGCCCGCCATAACGATCAACCAATCCCAACCGCACCGGGCGCAGCTTGATGGTGGGCGAAGTCGGCGCCTTGGCGACCGCATGGGCGACCAGCCCAAGCTCGGCCACCGCCTTCTTCACCACTGCACCCGCCGCGCCCGAGGCCGGCACCCAGATCGCGCCGGGGGCCAGTGTGTCGTTGCCCAGCGTCACGGCTTCCTTCAGCCAGGCTGGCTTTGCCCCGGCCTTCAGCAGGCGGTTTGTCAGGATCGCGCTGTTGTTGGTTTCGTGCCCGATCAGCCAGCCGGCATTGCCATTCCCGGTGATGCGCCCTTCCGGCGGCTTCATCAGATCGTTCACGGCGGTGAAATTGCCGGGCACATCATCCAGCACGCGATCAAAGGCGACGCCCATCTGATAGGCCAGTGTGTAGCCCGCCACATCATAGGGCGCCGTGGGCGCACCGCCGGGATAGGGCACATCATTGGGATGGTCCTGCGGTTCGAACATGTCCAGCACATGCGGGCGATAGGCCTGCGCGGTGCGCACCACGAAGCTGCCGGCCGGATAGGTCTTGCCAGCGGCCGTGAACGCAGCGGCGGCGCGTTCCACCTCCACGCCGTTCTTGATCAGGGCATTCAGGAAGGTGACGGCCGTGGGCAGATCACGCTGATCGGCGGGGATGATATAGGCGCGCGGGTCGCGGTCTGCGGGCGCCTGCAGGATGCTGGCATACAGCTTGGGATCAACCTTCTTGGGGCCGCCGGGGCGCGGGCGGCCCGCGCC
>NZ_JANPML010000237.1:0-2806 GCF_031422795.1 Sandarakinorhabdus sp. | reverse complement strand
GATCAGGGCAACACCTGCACTGGCGCCACCGAATGCGCCGCCCGCGTGCGCGAAGCCAGCCAGCGCGGCGCCGACGTGATCAAGTTCACCGCAACCGGCGGCGTGCTCAGCCAGCAAGGCCGCGGGCTGGACCAGCATTTTTCCGACGAGGAAATGCGCGCCATCGTCACCACCGCCCACAACCTGGGCCTGAAAGTCGCCGCCCACGCCCACGGCCCGCGCGGTATCGAAGCCGCCGCGCGCGCCGGCGTCGATTCGATCGAGCACGGCAGCTTCACCGATGAAGCCGGCGCCAAGGCGCTGGCCGCAACCGGCGGCTGGCTGGTGCCCACCCTGATGCCCTTCCGCCACACCGGCGAACAATTGGGCAAGGGCACCTATACCGCAGTCGTGGAAACCAAGGTGCGCGCCATCCTCGAACGCCGCGGCAAACAGATCATCGCCGCCCGCAAAGCCGGCGCCCGCATCGCCTTTGGCACCGATGCCGGCGTGTTCGAACACGGCCGCAACGGCCAGGAAGCCAGCGACATGGTTGAATTCGGCGGCATGACCCCCCGCGAAGTCCTCATCAGCGCCACCACCGGCGCCGCCGAACTGCTCGGCCTGTTGGCGGAAATCGGCACGCTCGAACCCGGCAAAACCGCCGACATCATCGCCACCGACGGCGACCCCACCGTGGACGCCAAGCAACTGGCGCTGGTGAAATGGGTGATGGCGCGGGGGAAGGTGATCGATTGAGCCGGCCATACAACCTCCGGCGGGCAGGGTCGCAGACCCTGCCCGCGTTCGATTTCAGGTGCGCTCGTTGGGCGGGAGTCCCGCTTGCGACCCCGTTCCAGTCGCTCGCCATTCGGCGTAAATGTCTGCCTATCCGAGAAGCTGCCGTTCGACCGTCAGCCGCCCGTCACCGCACGCTACCATCACCTTGTTGCGGCAAATCTAAAGGAATCCAAAACCGAAAACGCTGCCGTCGACCATGACAGGCGCGGTACTTATGTCCGGGGTCAGAGGGTCATCTAAGCCTGCTCTTTATACCAATTCAGCGGGTTAATTCGGTCCGCCAACCCAGGGCGGCCCGTCTGATCAATAATCCGCGCTAGTTCCTCGCCAGCAAGGCCAGCAGCGCATCGGCCTGCGCTTCTGCTGTTGCAAGGTCATTGGCCTTCAGCGCCTTGTCAAGCGCCTCCATCCACCGTCGGACGCGCGCTTCGTCGCCGTGTGCGCTCACCCATGCCGGAAGCTGGGCCTGGATGCGGTGAATCTTGGCTGGAAGGCGCTGTAAGATGCTCGGGCGGACCGGCCCTTCGACCAGCGGCGCGCCGCTCAGGAACTTGCGATAGGCAGCAATGGCCTCCGGACCTTCCGTCGTCTGACGAAAGCCGTTGGCAGGCGGGCCCATGCCCCAGCCGAACAGATTGACCAGCGCCGCGCCGTGGTTGAACAGGCGGGCGAGGTACGTCTCGGTCGTCATGCCCGACGGCGTCGGATCGCCGCCCAGCGCGACATTGGCGCCTTCCGCCGACGCCCAAGGCGCGCCGCCGCGGCGGCGCGTTTCCGATTGGATGTCCTCGATCATTCGCGGGGCGGGGTACGTCGAGAAGCCTGCACGGTGGCCCGGTCCGAAAGCGCTGGCCAGCGGCGAGAAACTGGTCGTCGCCGCATAAGTTCGGCCCGCAGCCTGGGTTGGATCGAATATCGAGCGGGGAACGAAGGCGATGTGCGAATAGATGCGCGAGGGATCGACGCCGGACGCCGCGATTGCACCGGACCAGAGGCCGATAAAGCGCGCGACGGCGTTGATCCGCCCTTGGTCGAGGGCAGCGACGGATGCGCCACGCCGGAGGCCGCGGTTGGCCAGCGCACAATAGCCGAGGCTGCGGCCGGTTTCGAAATCGCGGCCGATCTGGCTTTCCCAGCCTGCGATCACGCCCGCGAACAGATCGGCGCGGCCGGCGCGGCGCAGGCGATCGATGCCTTTGCCGATGGCCGCACCGATCAGTCGCCCGCGACTTTGCACTGCGGCCTCGACCGCGGGACTGTTGAGGCACAGCTGGGGCGGTGCCCGCGAAGGTTGAGGCCCCCAGTCGAGCCGCCGCCCTGTTGATAAGGGCCCGTCCCAGCCGGTGCGTTCGACATTGCGCGGATCGGAAACCAGGCTGCGCCGCCTGCCCCAATACATCGCGTCGTCGATGTGGAAACCGACGGCGACGCCGCGACGCAGCGCAATGTCGAACGCCGAAGCGATGAGAGCCAAGACCTGGGCGTCGGTCTGGTCGAATGCGAGCGGCCCCAAAATGATGGCCAGTCGCCGCCGCGGCGTGCCGGTCGAGCCGATGCGTTGGGCCAGACGGACGACGAACCGGTCGATTTCGGCCGGCGGCGGCGGCGGGCCGAGCATTCGCTCGCCTCCCATCGGGGTCGCTGTATCGGGGGAAGACGTGAAAAGCTGGAAGGCCAGATAGCGGGGCTCATCGGTGGTCGCCACCTGCACAGGCACTGGTCCGGCAATCATCGGCTGACTGCTCGCAAGGGCGAAAAGGACAAGCAGGCGCTGCATGGAAGATCCATAGCCCATGTGAGTTACTCAAACAACACAGCCAAGCACGCCACTGGGGCGTACGATCGGCGGGCATGGTAAGCTTTGTAACCTGCAGGCCCCGCCGTCGCGCAGCTGCAGCATCTGATTGACTGGCGCGCTCAGCGTATTATGAATGCAATACGCCCCGAAAAATTCATGGAGTGACCCCATGCGCGTTACCGCCCTTCTGATTGCTGCCAGCCTGTTTGCCATCACCCCGGCGCTGGC
>NZ_JANPML010000236.1:0-6280 GCF_031422795.1 Sandarakinorhabdus sp. | reverse complement strand
GCGCAGACAATCGCTTTTCAACGCTTATCATCTTGGCGCGGCTTTTCAGGATGGCCTCGCTGTTCAGATCGCGGGCCTGTTCGAGCAACGGACGCGGTGGCGCGTCGCCGGCTGCAATCGCCGCCGACAGATCAGACAGCGCCTTGGCCTTGGTATCGCTGGCGGCAATGATTGCATCGGCATCTTCGGCTTCCAGCGCGGCCAATTCGCCCTGAATGGCCGCAACCAATGCCTGCGCCAGATCGTCCGCTGCGCTCATGGCCGCGTGCGGTCCAGTTTCAGCATGGCATCGGCGATGCGCAGCGGATCGACCGTATAACGCCCGGCCTGCATCTGGGCCTTGAGTTCAGCCACGCGCGCGGCGTTGACAGGCGGCGCCTTGGCCAGATCGGCCACCAGCGGCGAGCGGCCGACACGGGTGGGGAGCAGGTCGGTCGTCGGCCGGCGCAGGTTGCGGGTGGGTTCGGTTGCCGTGGTCTCGGTCGCTGGCTGGCGCTGGCCGATTGGCCCCCTTATGGGTCCGCCGCCACCTGAAATGCCATCAATCATCATCTGGTCCTTTCCGTCCCTTCGATGGGCACAACGCACTTAACGGCCATTCACCATGGGGCTTAAATCGGGCATTTCAGCGCGAGAGCACGACCTTCCCGCCTTCTTCGATGCGGCCGGTAAAGCGCCGGCCGGCAGGGCCTTTCAGGGCGATGCGGTTGCCGTCGGCGTCGCGTTCGGCTTCGGCCTCGATGCTTACCGCCCAGCCCTGCCCGCCGGCTTCGACCAGCACCCGTTCTCCGCGGCGGATGGCCGGGCGTGGGCGCGACGCGAAGGCAGCGGGCTGGCCGCCGGGCGCATAGGGCTGATCGATGGGCACATAGAGCGTCCACGCCGGGCTGGTGCAATCAGCGCGCACAACGTCGGCACGGGCCCAGCTCATGGCCGGGGCCTGGCAGCGCGGCACCACCAGGCGCGGATCGATCCGCGCATTGGCACCGCCGGCAAAGCCCTGCACCTGCGCTTTCAGAGCCGACACATCGTGCAGAGTTTGTGCGGGCGCCGGGCGCGCGGCAATCAGGGCACCTAGGCCGGCAATGGCCAGGATGATGTGGCGGGCAGCTGGAGATTTAAAACTGGCACGCATGGGCCGTTGTTTCCTGTGCTGGATGGCATGCACCGCTCAGTCCCCCGAACGGTGCACCGCCTAACCAGCAAGAAGCGCGCCAACCGCCGACCCCCTCATGCGGAGCGCCTTTCGCCGGCCTGGGGCCGGCAAGCCCTTGCCGTTCCCCCCGGCAAGCCCTTGCCGCCCCAGGCCGCCCCAATTCCGCGCCGCAGCCTCGTCTTTCCGTGGTGATCCACGCGTTGGCACACTTGTTGCTGAGCCATGGGCATGACGATGCTCGACACCGCCTTTGGTCTCTCTGCCGACGCCCTGAAACTCAGGGCGCAGCGGCTGGATGTGATTGCCGGCAATATCGCCAATGCCAGCACCCCTGGATACAAGGCGCGCGACCTTAATGCCGATGGCGCGCTCGCCCGGCTGCAGGCAGCCCGTAACGGTGGTTTTTCTGCCCTGATGTCCGAACAGCTGGGCAGCGATCTGCAGTATCGCACCGCGCTGGTGCCCAGCCTGGATGGCAACACGGTGGAAATGGCCACCGAACAGGCAGCCTTTGCCGAAAATGCCGTGAAATATCGCGCTTCGCTGGGTTTTCTCAGCAGCCGCATCCAGACCATCATGATGGCGCTGAAGGGGGGTGAATGATGAAACCCATCAACGCTTCGGGCATGAACACCTTTGATATTTCTGGTCGCGCCATGGCTGCTCAGCTGGTGCGGATGAACGCCATCGCATCCAATCTCGCCAACGCCGGCACCATTTCAGGCACCGAACAGGGCGCCTATCGCGCCCTCAAACCGGTGTTCAGCGCCACGTTCGACGGCCCGGCCGCGACCGTGGATGTCGCCCGCATGGCGCGCACCGGGACGCCGGAGAAAAAGCTCGACCCCAATCACCCGCTGGCCGACGCCAGCGGCAATGTCTGGGTCGCCGCCGTCGATCCCAATCAGGAGATGGTCGAGATGGTCGAGACCGCACGCGCCTATGCCAACAATGTTGAAGTGATGAGCACGGCCCGCGGCCTGATGCTCGAAACCCTGAGGATCGGCAAATGAACAGCGTTGATTCCACCGGAAATGTTGCCGGCGTTCCCGCCGCGCAACAGCCCACCGCCAAGGGGCCAAAATCCACGCTGGATCAGGGCGATTTCCTGCGTCTGCTCACCGCCCAGCTGCAGAACCAGGATCCGACCAAGCCGGTCGATAACTTCCAATATGTCCAGCAGATGGCGATGTTTGCCCAGATCGAGGGCGGCAGCGCGACCAACACCAAGCTGGATGCCGTGGTCGACCGGCTCGATCAGCTGATTGCCCGCATTTCCCCGCCCGAAGCATCAAACTGAAGGGACCAGTCGCATGGCTTTTTACACCGCGTTCTCCGGCCTCACCGGCGCCCAGACCGAAATGGCGACCATCGCCAACAACATCGCCAACGTCGGCACCAGCGGCTTCAAGCGCAGCCGCGTGGCCTTTGGCGACATCATCTCGACCTCGGCACTGCAGAACCCCAATCGCATCGTCGGTTCCGGCACCACGGTGCGTTCCATCACCCAGCAGTTCCAGCAGGGACCAACCGAAACCAGCACCAGCGCTCTCGACATGGCGCTGGCCGGGCCGGGTTTCTTTGTGGTGAAATCGGGCGCTGGCGGTGTGCAGACGCACTTTACGCGCGCCGGCAGCTTTGGCGTCACGCCCGATCGTTTTGTGGTCGATAATCAGGGCCGCAGCCTGCAATTGTTCCCCACCACGCCCGATGGCGCGCTGCAATCGACCACTTTGGCCAGCACGGTGCCGGCCCGCCTGCCCTTGAACAGCGGCGCGCCGCAGGCCTCCACCGAAATCCGGCTCACCGCCAATCTGCCAGCAGATGCCCCGATCATCGCCAACCGGCCGATCTACACGCCGCAAAACCCCTATGTGTTCGATCGCACCGACCCGTCGACCTTCAACAGCAGCACATCGGTGACGGTGTTCGACAGCCTGGGCAACCCGCTGGCCGCGACGATCTATTACGCGAAGGACAGCGTGCCCAGCGGCGGTGACCCCTTCCACCGCTGGACGGCCCGGGCCTTCGTCGGCAACCAGGAACTCAATGTGGCCGGCACGCCGGGCTTGCCCATGGAGTTCGACGTCAACGGCAATCTGACCAACCCCATCACGCCGTTCGTGTTCGATGCCTTCACCCCCGATACCGGCGCCAGCGCCATGGCTCTGGCGGTCGATCATGGCACCGCCACCGTACAGCAGGCCGGGCCGTTCAGCGTCGCCCTGATCGAACAGGATGGCGTCGCTTCAGGCCAGCTCGAAAGCGTGTCGGTCGAAGCCGATGGCATGGTGCGCGTCAGTTTTTCCAATGGCGAAGTGCAGGTGCTGGGCAAGGTGGCGCTGGCCAATTTCTCCAACCCGCAAGGGCTGAAGCAGACCGGCGATGCCAGCTGGGTGGTCACCCCGCAATCGGGCGAGCCGCTGATGGGCGAAGGCGGCCGCAACGGCATCGGCACCATCCTGTCGGGCAATATCGAACGATCAAACGTCGATCTCACCACCGAACTGGTCAATCTGATCGCGGCGCAACGCAATTTCCAGGCCAGCGCCAAGGCGGTGGAGACCGATAACCAGCTGCTGCAAACCATCATCAACCTGCGCAACTAAGGCAGGCTGAACCATGGACCGCCTGATCTACACCGCGCTTACCGGGCTTGTCGCGCGCAGCCGCCAAGCCCAAGTGACCGCCAACAATCTCGCCAACGCGCAGGTGCCGGGTTTCCGCCGCGATATCGTGGCGCAGGAAGGCCGCTATCTCGATGCGGCCCGCGTCGCCGACGGCGCGTGGGAAGCCCGCGCGCAGGTTGGTTCGCCCAGCCTCGCCACGCCGGCGGTACCCGGCAAGGTGCAGGCCACCGGGCGCGGCCTTGATGTGGCGCTTTCGGCCCGGGCCTGGCTGGCCGTGCAGGGCCCGGTGATCGGCGGCGAGGTGAAGGAAGGCTATACACGGCGCGGCGATCTGTCGGTGTCGGCCACCGGCCTCATCACCAACGGCGATGGCCGCGTGGTGCTGGGCGCCAACAATGCGCCAATTTCAATGCCGCCGGGCGCGGCGCTCACCATCGCCCAGGATGGCAACATCACCGCCATGCTTCCGGACGGGCCAACGCCTGTAGGGCAGCTGAAACTGGTCGATGGCAGCGGCCTGACCGGGCGCGACAAGACCGGCGACGGCCTGTTCCTGCCCGAACAGCCCCTGCCCCGCGATGCCACGGCGCGCGTGGAAAGCGGTGCCCTCGAAAGCGCCAACCTCTCCGCCACCGAGGCGCTGGTGGAGCTGGTGGAAGAACAGCGCGGATTTGAAGTCAACGCCCGGCTTATCCGGCTGGCGCAGGACATGGACGAACAGGGCGCACGATTGATGCGCCTGGAGTGATTTGCTTGAAAATCACGCAAAAACAACAGTTGGCTGAGGAGTGATGGCATGACGACGGCCCTGCAGATTGCCCGTTCCGGGCTCGACGCGCTCGATCAGCGCATGAAAACGATATCCAACAACCTCGCCAACGTTTCGACCACCGGTTTCAAGAAGGACCGGGCAAGCTTTGCCAGCCTGATGTATCAGGATGACCGCAACCCCGGCGCCGCCAGCGGGGCGGACACGCAATATGCCACCGGGTTGGGCACCGGCACCGGCGTGCGCGTTGTTGGCACCGAACGCATGCACAGCCAGGGCACGCTGCAAACCACCGACAACGCGCTCGACATGGCGATCGACGGCGCTGGTTTCTTTGCCGTGCAGCTGAACGATGGCACGGTGGGCTATACCCGCGATGGCGGCTTCAAGCTTTCGGCCAATGGCGAAATGGTGACGACGTCGGGCATGCGGCTGGCGCAACCGCTGACCATTCCCGATGGGGCAAGCCAGGTCACGATTTCAACCGATG
Organism: Sandarakinorhabdus sp.; assembly: GCF_031422795.1. Taxonomy (GTDB): domain Bacteria; phylum Pseudomonadota; class Alphaproteobacteria; order Sphingomonadales; family Sphingomonadaceae; genus Sandarakinorhabdus. Next base: position 1,235 of record NZ_JANPML010000236.1, on the reverse strand, counting down.
GCATCGTTACGGCCACCGTTTCGGGTCAGGCCGCGCCGGTAGAGGTCGGGCAGTTGCAGCTCACCCGCTTCCTCAATCCTGCCGGGCTGATGCCCATGGGAGACAATCTCTACCGCGAAACCGCCGGTTCCGGCCCGCCAACGCTGGGGGTGGCCGGGCAGGCTGGCATGGGCAACATTCGGCAAGGGATGCTGGAAGGCTCGAACGTGTCCACGGTGCAGGAACTGGTCGACATGATCGAGACGCAGCGCGCCTATGAAATCAACGCCAAGGTGATCAACGCCGCCGACGAGATGAGCCGGTATGTGGTGCAGAATGTCTGACCGGAAGTCGGGCAATCTTTCGTTTGCCTGCTGGCTGCTGGTCTCGGCCATCCTGGTCGTGCTGGCGCAGCCGGCCTTTGCCGCCAAGAAATTGCGCCCCATCCCGCCAGCAGTCGCCACCGCGCCCCAGCAGCCGGCCATCCCCACCGGCAGCCTGTTCAACGCGCAGTATTTTTCCGGGCTGGTCACCGATCGCCGCGCGCGCCGGGTGGGCGATCTCATCACCATCCGCCTGGTGGAACGCACCCGCGCCAGCAAATCGGCCAGCGCCGAAAGTGGCCGCGACAGCGACAATGCACTGCGCTTTCCGCCGGTCATACCGTTTGCCAACAGCCTCAATCAGGCCACGCAGGGCGGATCGACACAGAGTTTCAAGGGCAGCGGCACCGCCGAACAGAATAACGAATTGTTTGGCGAAATCACCGTCACTGTTGCCGAAGTTCTGCCAGGCGGCGTGCTGCGCGTCGCCGGCGAAAAACGCCTGATGCTCAATCGCGGCGAGGAACATCTGCAATTCACCGGGCTGGTGCGGGTTGACGATCTGGGCTTCGACAATGTCGTGGCGTCGACGCGCGTCGCCGATGCCCGCATCCGCTTTGGCGGCACCGGCCAGGTGGCGGACAACAGCCGCCAGGGCTGGCTGGCGCGCTTCTTTGCCAAGATTTCACCGCTATGAAACCGCCAAATGTGATCCGGCTGTTCGCGCTTCTTGTCCTGCTGGTGATCAATGCGCCGGCCAGCGCCGAGCGGGTGAAGGACATCGCGCGCTTCTCCGGCGTCCGCGCCAACGCGCTCACCGGTTATGGCGTCGTCGTCGGCCTCACCGGCACCGGCGACCAGAATCTGGAATTCACCATCCAGTCGCTGAAATCCGCCACCGCCCGGCTGGGCGTGCTGCTGCCGCCCGGCGTC
>NZ_JANPML010000235.1:0-1829 GCF_031422795.1 Sandarakinorhabdus sp. | reverse complement strand
GCCCGAATTCACCGCCGGCATCGCGCGTGCCTACATCGAAAATGGCTGGCAGCAGCTGGCGCCGTTGAAGCTGGCGGCGTGGGGGCCATTGTTCCGCTACGAACGCCCGCAAAAGGGTCGCTTCCGCCAGTTTCACCAGCTCGATGCCGAAATATTGGGTGCGGGGGAGCCGGCGTCTGACGTGGAAGTCATTGCACTGGGCCAGCATCTGCTCGAAGCGCTGGGTGTGGCAGGTGAGGTGGAACTCACCCTCAATTCGATGGGCGATCCCGAAACGCGAAGCGCATGGAGCGCCGCCGTTGCCGCCTACTTCGCGGCCCATCGCGGTGATTTGTCCGAGGACAGCCAGCGCCGGCTCGAAACCAACCCGCTGCGCATCCTCGACAGCAAGAATGAAGGCGATCAGGCGCTGGTGGCCAATGCGCCGCAGATCGACGATTATTTCACCGTGGATGCAGGGGCGTTCTTTGATCGCCTGCAGGCCGGTCTGCAGGCCAGCGGCATCGCCTGGACGCGCAATGCCCGGCTGGTGCGCGGGCTGGATTATTATCGCCACAGCGTGTTCGAGTTCGTCACGCAAAGCCTGGGCGCGCAGGGCACCGTGCTGGGCGGCGGGCGTTATGACGGCCTGATCGGCCATATGGGCGGCCCGGAAACCCCGGCTGTCGGTTGGGCGGCGGGCATCGAGCGGCTGGCCATGCTGGTGGCGGAACCGGCCTTGCCCCATATCCAGGTCGCCGTGGTCGCCGTCGGGCCCGAAGCCGAAAGCGGTGCGCTGGCGCTGCTGCACAGTCTGCGGTTGGCCGGCGTCGCCGCTGAACAGGGCTGGCGCGGCAATCTGAAGAAAAAGATGGAGCGTGCCGGCAAGTCGGGCGCGCGGCTGGCTGTGCTGATTGGTGCTGACGAAGTGGCGGCCGGCATCGTCACCCTGCGCGATATGGGCAGCGGCGAGCAGGTACCGGTGGCCATGGGCGAGGCCCTTGCCGCCATCCTGGCCCGCCTGTCCGGGGGCGGCCTGAAGGGATGAGCCTGCCTGTTGAGCGCATCGCCCAGATCGAGCGCCGCCATGCCCAATTGGCGCACGACATGGGCAATCCGGCGCTGGCGCCCGAACAATTCGTGGCGCTGTCCAAGGATTATGCCGAACTGACCCCGCTGGTAGACGCCGCGCAGGCGTGGCGCGCCTTGCAAACGACACGCGATGAACTGCAGGCCATTCCTGCCAGCGACGAAATGCATGGGCTGGCGCAGGAAGAACTGGCCAGCATCAACGCCCAGTTGCCGGCCGTCGAGCGCGCACTGGCGCTGAGACTGCTGCCGCGCGATGCCGCCGATGATCGTTCTGCCGTACTGGAAATCCGCGCTGGCACCGGCGGCGACGAAGCTGCGCTGTTCGCTGGCGATCTTGCTCGCATGTATGAACGTTACGCCGCAAGCCACGGCTGGCGCTGGGAAATACTCTCGGCCAGCTCATCGGATGTCGGCGGCTTCAAGGAAATCATTGCCAGCGTCTCCGGCGTTGGAGTGTTTGCCCGGCTGAAGTTCGAAAGCGGTGTGCACCGCGTGCAGCGCGTGCCCGCCACCGAAGCCGGCGGCCGCATTCATACCAGCGCTGCCACCGTGGCCGTGCTGCCCGAGGCCGAGGATGTGGACGTCGCCATCGACGAGAAGGATCTGCGGATCGACGTGTATCGTGCTTCGGGTGCCGGCGGCCAGCATGTCAACGTGACGGATAGCGCGGTCAGGATCACCCATATCCCCAGCGGCGTCGTGGTGGCCGTGCAGGATGAACGCAGCCAGCACAAGAACAAGGCCAAGGCACTGAAATT
>NZ_JANPML010000234.1:0-2583 GCF_031422795.1 Sandarakinorhabdus sp. | reverse complement strand
GGGCCTGGCCCAGGCCATGGAGCTGAAACTGGTGCAATGGCCAGAAAGCCCGGCGGACTGGTGGGACAACTGGAAGGCTGATCCGCTGGCGATTCTTCTGCAGCTGGTGGGCATGCTGTTGTCGGCCGCACTGCTCAGCCTTGGCGCGCCCTTCTGGTATGAAATGCTGGCCAACCTGATCAAGCTGCGTTCCACCATGGCCCGCAAGGAAGAGGCCGGGCGACTGGAACGGCAGACGACGCAGCCGGGCTAGGAGCGGCGGCGGACTTGTTCGGTTTTGCCGTCGGCGGCGACCCCTTGCTCGTAAAGGTCCTTCAAAGCCGTAAGCAGCTTCTTCAACGAGGCATAGCCGGTCTTCTTGAGATAGGCTGGCTCCTTGGACCGCAGAGCAATGCCAAGGGCACTGAACGTTATCCATTGAGTCTCTGCTGGCAGCGCATCCTGAAGCCAAGAGAGTGCCAGCTTGGGTTGTCGAACGGGGGTGGGCTGGGTGGCCTTCAACTTTGCCGGAGTGTTGACGGGAGTTTTGGGCGCGGCAGGCGTCGGCGCTGTTGCAACCAAGGGGAAAAATCCGTCACAAGCCGCCTTCAGGGCCTTGGCTGCATGGCTGTGGGCGAAGCAGAACACTTTGAAGCCATCCTCGCGAGCACGCTTGGCAAGGCTGGTAAAGTCGCCGTCGGCCGTGACGATGCAGAAACCATCCACTGACCGTTTGTGCAGGAAATCCATCGCATCAACGACAAGTGCAATATCGCTGGCATTTTTTCCGGCTGAAGTGTGGCCGTTCTGATGGGCCGAACCGCCATGTTGGCTGATGACTTTTGGCCAATCCTTGACGTTGCCCTTGGTGAAATCGCCGTAAACGCGCCGGATGATCGGATTTCCCAACTTGGCGACTTGCGCAAACAATGGCCCAGCGTCCTTGGCCGGAACATTTTCGCCATCAATCAACACGGCCAGCCGGAGCGCGCCACCATTACTGTTCATGTTCGTAACCTGCACCGGTTGGCCCCGATGCCGCAAGGGGGCATGCAAACTTGCCGGTGAGCCGGCTTTGCTCTAGGCGCTGCGCCCAAGGAGCAGGCTTATGATAGCGCGCACGGCAAGCATTTCCCGCGTGACCAAGGAAACCCAGGTCGAGGTCCACGTGAACCTCGACGGCAGCGGCACCTATGATGTGTCGACTGGCATCGGCTTCCTCGATCACATGCTGGAACAGCTGTCGCGGCACAGCCTGATCGATCTGACCGTGAAGACCACGGGTGATCTGCACATCGATGGCCACCACACCACCGAAGATACCGGCATCGCGCTGGGTGAAGCGGTCGCCAAGGCGCTGGGCGATCGGCGCGGCATCACGCGCTATGGCGATGCGCTGATCCCGATGGATGAAACGCTCACCCGCGTCGCGCTCGATATCTCGGGCCGGCCTTTCCTGGTGTGGCGCACGGCGTTCAGCCAGCCCAAGCTGGGCACGCTGGATACCGAGATGTTCAAGGAATTCTTCGCGGCCTTTGCCGGCGGCGCGGGCATCACGCTGCACATCGAGACGCTGTATGGCGTCAACAATCACCTTATCGGCGAAAGCTGCTTCAAGGGCGTGGCGCGGGCGCTGCGGGCGGCGGTGGCGATTGATTCGCGCAAGAGTGACGCGATTCCGTCAACCAAGGGCACATGGGGCGGTGCCTGACACGGTTGCGCTGGTTGATTATGGGGCTGGCAACCTGCGCTCTGCGGCGCGGGCGCTGGAACGGGCCGGCGCGCGCGTGGTTGTCACCGACGATCCGGCGGTGATTGCCGGGGCTGCACGCATCGTGCTGCCCGGAGTCGGTGCGTTCGCCCAGTGCATCGGCCAGTTACGCGAGAAAACCGGCATCGAGGCGGCGCTGAACGAAGCGGTGAACGGGCGCGGCGTGCCGTTCCTCGGCATCTGTGTGGGCATGCAGTTGCTGGCCAGCGAAGGCCATGAACATGGCGTTCACCAGGGCCTGGGCTGGCTGCCGGGCGTGGTTGAACGGCTCACCCCGTCTGATCCGGCGCTGAAAATCCCGCACATGGGCTGGAACCGGGTCGAAGCCGTCAACGGCGCGGATGTGCCGTCGGGCGATGCCTATTTCGTGCACAGCTATGCCTTCACGCCCGATGATCCGGCCGATGTGCAGGCGGTGTCCGATCACGGCGGGCGCTTTGCCGCCATAGTCAAGCGCGGGCATATCACCGGCGTGCAGTTCCACCCGGAAAAGAGCCAGGCCTATGGGCTGGCGTTCCTTCACAATTGGCTGAATCCATGATTATTTTTCCCGCCATCGATCTGAAGGGCGGCCAGTGCGTGCGCCTTGCCGAAGGCGACATGAACCGCGCCACGGTGTATGCTGATGATCCCGCCGCGCAGGCCGCGCTGTTCCGCGGCGCTGGCGCGACGCATCTGCATGTCGTCGATTTGGATGGCGCGTTTGCCGGCGACAGCCGCAACGCCGCCGGCGTGAAGGCCGCGCTGTCCGGCTTTGGCGAAGGCCGGGTGCAGGTGGGCGGCGGCATCCGCACCGCAGCGCACGTCGAAACCTGGTTGGCGGCCGGTGTGTG
>NZ_JANPML010000233.1:0-5245 GCF_031422795.1 Sandarakinorhabdus sp. | reverse complement strand
CCGCGTGCGCGAGATCAACCTGGCCGCCGCCCGCATCATGCGCGAATGCGTGGACGAAGCCATTGCCGCCGATGGCATTCCGCGCTGGGTGGCCGGATCGTTGGGGCCGACCAACAAGACATTGTCGCTGTCCCCGCGCGTTTCCGATCCCGGCTATCGCGAAGTGACGTTCGACGGCGTGAAGGACGTCTATCGCGAGCAGATCGACGCGCTGCTGGACGGCGGCGTGGATTTCATCCTGATCGAAACGGTGTTCGATACGTTGAATGCCAAGGCCGCCGCCTTTGCCGCGGCCGAAGCAGCCGACGAGCGCGGCCATGAGGTTCCGGTGATGCTGTCGATGACGCTGACCGATCTGTCGGGCCGCAATCTTTCCGGACAGACGGTGGAGGCCTTCTGGCACTCCATCCGCCATGTGAAGCCGGTCGCGGTCGGGCTGAACTGTTCGTTTGGCGCCACCGAATTGCGCCCGCATGTGCAGGCGCTGGCCAAACAAGCCGACACACTGATCATGACCTATCCCAACGCCGGCCTGCCCAATGATCTGGGCGAATATGACGAACAGCCGGAAACCACGGCGGGCTTCATCCGCGGTTGGGCCAACGAAGGGTTGGTCAACATCGTTGGCGGCTGCTGTGGTAACACGCCAGAGCATATCGCTGCCATGGCCCGCCAGGTTGCCGGCCTGCCGCCGCGCATCATTCCCAAACCCGAAACGGCCCTGTATCTGACCGGCCTTGAAGCCCACAGGTTTGCCGCATGACGACTGCTAGCTTCATCAACATCGGTGAACGCACCAACGTTACAGGTTCTGCCGCGTTCAAGAAATTGATCCTGAACGGCGATTACGCGGCCGCCGTGGAAGTCGCGCGCCAACAGGTCGACAATGGCGCGCAGATCATCGACATCAACATGGATGAAGGCCTGCTCGACAGCGAAGCGGCCATGGTCACCTATCTGAACCTGATCGCAGCGGAACCCGATATCGCGCGCGTGCCGGTGATGGTCGACTCATCGAAATGGACCGTCATTGAAGCCGGGCTGAAGTGCCTGGCCGGCAAGGGCATCGTCAATTCGATCAGCATGAAGGAAGGCGAAGCGCCGTTCCTGGAACAGGCGAAGAAATGCCTGCGCTATGGCGCCGCCGTTGTCGTGATGGCCTTTGATGAAGTGGGCCAGGCCGATACCGCGCAGCGCAAGGTGGAAATCTGCGAACGCGCCTATAAATTGCTAACCGGCATCGGTTTCCCACCGGAAGACATCATCTTCGATCCCAACATCTTCGCGGTGGCGACGGGGATCGAAGAGCATAATAATTACGGCAATGATTTCATCGATGCCTGCCGTGAAATCCGTGTGCGCTGCCCGCACGCGCACATTTCCGGCGGTGTTTCCAACCTGTCGTTCAGCTTCCGCGGCAATGAACCGGTGCGCCGGGCCATGCACAGCGTGTTCCTGTATCACGCCATCCAGGCCGGGATGGACATGGGCATCGTCAACGCCGGGCAACTGGACGTGTATGACGCCATCGACCCGGAACTGCGCGAGCGGTGCGAGGACGTGGTGCTCAACCGCCGCGAGGATTCAACCGATCGCCTGCTGGCGGTGGCCGACAAGTTCAAGGGCGGCCCGCAAAAGGCCGCCGATCCGGCGGCCGAACTGTGGCGGTCGTGGCCGGTCGAAAAGCGGCTGGAACATGCGTTGGTCAAGGGCATGGACGCCTTTGTTGAAGTCGATACCGAAGAAGCCCGATTGCTCGCAGCGCGGCCGATCGAGGTGATCGAAGGCCCGTTGATGGCCGGCATGAACGTGGTTGGCGATCTGTTCGGCAGCGGCAAGATGTTCCTGCCGCAGGTGGTGAAATCGGCGCGCGTCATGAAGAAAGCCGTCGCGCATCTGCTGCCCTATATCGAAGCGGAAAAGGCCGGCGGTTCATCGTCGAAGGGCCGCATCATCATGGCGACGGTGAAGGGCGACGTGCACGATATCGGCAAGAATATCGTTGGCGTTGTCTTGCAGTGCAACAATTTCGAGGTGATCGATCTTGGCGTGATGGTGCCGGCGCAGACCATCCTGGATGCCGCCGTGAAGCATGAGGCCGACATGATCGGGCTTTCCGGGCTGATCACCCCCAGCCTTGATGAAATGGTGCATGTGGCCGCTGAAATGCAGCGCATAGGCATGACCATGCCGCTGCTGATCGGCGGGGCGACCACCAGCCGGGTCCACACCGCGCTGCGCATCGCGCCGGCATACGAAGGCCCGGTGGTGCACGTGCTCGACGCCAGCCGTGCCGTGGGTGTGGCCGGCACGCTGGTTTCGGATACGCTGAAAGATGCGCTGGTTGCCGACACGGCGGCTGAGTATGAAAAAATCCGCATTCAGCGCGCTGGTGGTGGCCAATCAAAGCTGGTTCCGATCGAGCAGGCCCGCGAAAACGCCTTTCCCACCGATTTCATTGCGCACCCGCCGGTGCAGCCCAATTTCACCGGCACAAAGACCATCGACGATGTGACGGTGGAAATGCTGATCCCCTACATTGATTGGACGCCGTTTTTCCGGGCGTGGGAACTGCATGGCAACTACCCGGCGATCCTTACCGACGACGTGGTGGGGGCCAGCGCCACCAGCCTGTTTGCCGACGCGCAGGCCATGTTGAAACAGATTGTTGCCGAACAATGGCTGCACCCCAAGGGCGTGATCGCAATCTGGCCGGTGCGGCGCGAAGGCGATGATGTCGTGGTGTTCGATGATGAAAGCCGCGCCAGCGCCGTCAAACGCCTGCCGTTCCTGCGCCAGCAGATCGCCAAACGTGATGGCCGCGCCAACATGTGCCTGGTGGATTTCATCCACCCGCAGCAAGACTGGCTGGGCGGTTTTGCCGTTCAGGCGGGCGAGGGCATCGATGCGCAACTGGCCCGCTTCAAGGCCGGGCATGATGATTACAACGATATCCTGCTCAAGGCGCTGGCCGATCGCCTGGCCGAAGCCTTTGCCGAATATCTGCACGAGCGGGTGCGCCGCGAAATCTGGGGCCATGAACTGGGCAACAAGCAGTCCAACGAGGATCTGATCCGCGAACGTTACACCGGCATCCGCCCGGCGCCGGGCTATCCGGCCTGCCCGGAACACAGCCTGAAGACCCATTTATTTGATCTGATGAAGGTGGAGGAGCGTGCCGGCATCACGCTGACCGACAGTTTTGCCATGTGGCCAACAGCGGCGGTATCGGGCTTTTACTTTGCCCACCCCGAAAGCGCCTATTTCGGCGTGGCGCGGGTCGGGCCGGACCAACTGGAGGACTATGCCGCGCGCCTGGGTGTGAGCCGCGAACGCGCGACGCAGTTGCTGCGGCCAAATCTGGACTAGCGCGGCAGGGCAGGGGCGGGCTAGGGATGCCGGCCTCATTGAGCTGCCTGATTGACCGCAACCACCGCCTCCTTCCTCGCGCCCCCATCCGGCATGTTGCCGGAACGTCGGCGCGTGCCGGTGCTGGCGATCGTTATTGCGTTGCACATCGGGTTGATCCTGATGCTGCTGTTGCTGGCGCCGCCGCTGCCCAAGGGCAAACCGGGCGTGACCAGCATGGTTGCCGTCAACGTCGCGGCGCCCGCCCCGCAGCGCGCGCAGCCCAAGCCCCAGCAGCGCAAACAGCAGAAGGCGCCCAGCAATCCGCAGCCCAAACCGGAAGTGACGGTGCCCAATGCGCCGCCGGCCAAATGGAGCTTTGGCGATCCAGCGCTGCGCGAGTTTGATCTGAGCAAGCTGCCGCCGGCGGACAGCGCCCCGGCGCAGATGGCCGAAGCCGGCCCGCCCGACAGCGCGGTGGTGGGCGTCGCGCCCGACGGATCAAAGCTTTACGCCGCCGAATGGCATCGCGAGCCGACCGATGCGGAACTGGCCTTTTACATACGCAAGGCGCGTTATGCCGGGCCGGGTGCCTATGGCCTGATCGCCTGCCGCACCGCGCCGCGCTTCAAGGTGGAGGATTGTCGGCCCATCGGGGAATCGCCCGGCTCCGGCATGGGCTATGCCGTGAACGAGGGTGCCTGGCAGTTCCGCGTGAAGCCGCCGCGCGTCAACGGCGACTATCAGGTGGGCACATGGGTGAGTATCAAGATCGAGATCACGCCGCCGGGCAACTAGACCATCTTTGCCGCCACCTTGGCGGCATCGATCAACGAGATGGTGCTGCTCGCCTTGGCCAGCACCTTGCCATCGAGTGTGGTCAGCCGGCCTTCGGCAAACACGGTGCGGCCGCCGGCCTTTTCGAGCCAGGCTTCGGCGAGCACGCGCCCGGGGTTGGCGGGGGCGAAATAGCTCACCTTGAGTTCAAGGCTGATCGGCACGCGATCAAAGCCGTATTTGGCCATGACGGCATGGGCCATGGCCGCATCGATCCAGCCGGCAACAAAGCCGCCCTGCGCGACACCGCCCGAATGGCACATGGCGTGCAGCACTTCATATTCAAGGCAGGCGTGGCCAGGATCAAAGCGCACGATGCGGCGCTGAGCGAGGCTGTGGCCCAGCGTGCCTTCGGGGTAGGTGTCAGGTGGCTGCGGAATGGCGCTTTCGGTCACGCGGTCTTGCCAATCTTGTCCTGGGTTTTCGTGTCGAAATCGCTGGCGTCATGGCGCTCGAGCAGCTGGCTCGACGGTTCGCCATACGGGCGGTTGACCATGCGGCCGCGCTTCACCGCCGGGCGCTCGCCGATCTGCTTGGTCCAGCGGATGACGTTGGTATAGCCCGCCACTTCGAGGAACTCGCCGGCTTCATACAGCAGGCCCAGGCTCATCGCACCATACCACGGCCAGATCGCCATATCGGCGATGCTGTATTCCGGCCCCGCCATATATTCGTTGGCCGCAAGATGCCGGTCGAGCACGTCCAATTGCCGCTTCACCTCCATGGCATAGCGGTTGATCGGATATTCCTGCTTGGTGGGGGCGTAGGCATAGAAATGGCCGAAGCCGCCGCCCAACATCGGGGCGGAACCCATCTGCCAGAACAGCCAGCACAGCGCCTCGGTGCGGACGTGATGATCGGTGGGCAGAAAGGCGCCGAATTTTTCCGCCAGATACAGCAGCATGGCGCCGCTTTCGAACAGGCGGGTGGGCGGATTGGTGGAATGATCGACCAACGCCGGGATCTTGCTGTTGGGATTCACATCGACAAAGCCCGAACCGAACTGATCACCGCTACCGATGTTGATCAGCCACGCATCATATTCCGCGCCCGTATGGCC
>NZ_JANPML010000232.1:0-1578 GCF_031422795.1 Sandarakinorhabdus sp. | reverse complement strand
GATCGAGCGCATGCAGGGCCGCCATGGCCTGCAAAGTGGTTTCGACCAGCGCCAGCCCGTCGCCGGCCTCTGGGGGCAATGTGCCGGCGATCGCCACACCGCAGCGCCGTTCGATGATCTGAAACTTGGTGCCCAGCACCGTCTCATCATCGCAAAAGGCGATCAGGCGCGGCACCAGCGGGAAATGCGGGCCGAGCGCGCCCAGCACCTTGGCTTCGCGTGCCATGTCGCTGGCGCCGGCCGCCAACACGCCCGGCGGCGGGCGGCGCAACACTGCGGGGCCGGTGCTGAGCATCACCCCTTCGTTGCGATTGGCGATGCCGCCACCAAGCCGTTCCAGCCGCGCGTCTGGAGCCAGTGCGAGGCCGTGGCCAGGCAGCCAGGCGGCAAGACGGTCAAGATCGGTCACGCGCTGCGCACCATGATGCAGCGCCGGGCCAGATCAAGCCCGCTGTCGGCTTCACGCTGCGCCATGGCGGCCAGCCAATCCGGCAAGGCGGGATCATTGGCGGCCATTTCGACAAAACCGTGCCGGGCATAGAAGGGCGCATTCCAGGCCAGAAGGCGATCCGTGGTGAGGGACAGGCGTTCACAGGCCAGGGCGGGTGCGCCGGCAATGGCGGCGGCCAACAAGGCGGCGCCCACCCCGCGCCCTTGCGCCGCGCGCGCCACCGACAGTTCGAAAATGTGCAGCCAGCCCTGTTCGGCAGTGGCCAGCAGGAAACCGCAAGGGCCGCCATCATCCGCCACCCACAGGCTGCCCTGCGCCAGCCCGCGTTCAAGGGCGTCGATGGACGTGGTCGCGCTGTCGACGACATGGGCCATCGCCGTACCCGCAAACAGGGTTGCCGCCGAAGCCTCGATGGCCGGCAACAGCGGGAGATCGGCAGGAAGAGCATGGCGGATCATAGTCGCCCAGCTACCATGATCGGGCGGCTCGGCAACAGCCTGTCACAAAGCGTTTACTGGATAATGGCACAGGGTCTGCCTATGCTGATGGTGATGTCTGAGCTTCCCATCCTTGCCTCTGACCGTCTGGTGCTGCGCCCACACCGGCTGGCGGACTTTGAGCGATTGGCGGAAATGTGGTCCCACCCGGTGGTAGTGACGCATTTCGGCGGCAAGCCGTTCAACCGCGAAGACAGCTGGAACCGGTTGCTGCGCTATGTCGGCCATTGGCAATTGATGGGCTATGGCATGTGGGTCGTCACCCGCCCGGGCGAGGATCTGCATCTGGGCGATGTTGGCTTCCTGCATGGCGAGCGCACCGGCGTTGAACCGTTCGGCTGCCCGGAAGCGGCCTGGGCTTTTCATCCCGAAGCGCAAGGCCAAGGCTATGCCAGCGAAGCCGTGGCCTGTGCGCTGGAATGGGCGGACACGCGGTTCGACCGGACAGTGGCCATGATCAACCCAGCCAATGCCGCCAGCATCAGCGTGGCGCGGCGCTGCGGTTTCAGCATTTATGGCGAAGCCACCTACCGCGCCGAACCGGTGGGCCTGTGGGAACGTCCACGGCCGGCCTGACCGGTCCGGCTTCAGCCGGGAACCGGCATGTTAACAGTCCGACCACGCCGCCGC
>NZ_JANPML010000231.1:0-5672 GCF_031422795.1 Sandarakinorhabdus sp. | reverse complement strand
AAAAACCTTCGACTAACGATTCTGACTCGGTCATCTAGCGTTTCTCCTATTTACTTTGGGAACCTTCATTCTGCCGCCTCGATGCTGGGGGCGCGGCGCTTGAGGATTTCCTTTAGGTAGTGGCCGGTGTAGCTGCGTTTTTCGCGGGCTACGTCTTCGGGGGTGCCGATGGCGACGACTTCGCCGCCGGCGTCGCCGCCTTCGGGGCCCATGTCGATGAGCCAGTCGGCGGTTTTGATGACCTCAAGATTATGTTCGATGACGACGACGGTGTTGCCCTGGTTGACCAGTTCGTGCAGCACTTCGAGGAGCTTCTTCACGTCGTGGAAGTGCAGGCCGGTTGTCGGCTCGTCTAGGAGATAGAGCGTGCGGCCGGTGGCGCGCTTGGAGAGTTCCTTGGCGAGTTTCACACGCTGTGCCTCACCGCCTGAGAGCGTGGTGGCCTGCTGGCCGACCTTGATGTAGCTGAGGCCGACGCGCTCCAGCGTATCCATCTTGTCGCGCACCGACGGCACGGCGCGGAAGAATTCGGCGGCTTCCGAGACAGTCATATCGAGGACATCGGCGATGGACTTGTCCTTGAACTTGATGTCGAGGGTTTCGCGGTTGTAGCGCTTGCCGTGGCAGGCGTCGCAGGTGACATAGACATCGGGCAGGAAGTGCATTTCGATCTTGATGACGCCATCACCCTGGCAGGTTTCGCAGCGTCCGCCCTTGACGTTGAAGCTGAACCGGCCCGGCCCGTAGCCCCGCGCCTTCGACTCCGGCAGGCCCGCGAACCAGTCGCGGATCGGCCCGAAAGCGCCCGTGTAGGTCGCAGGGTTGGAGCGCGGGGTGCGGCCGATGGGGGATTGATCGATGTCGATCACCTTGTCGAGATGGGACAGGCCATCGAGGCCATCGTGCGGGGCGGCGAGCACACGGGCGCCGTTCAGTTCGCGCGCGGCGGCGTTGTAGAGCGTATCGATGGTGAAGGTGGATTTGCCGCTGCCCGAAACGCCGGTGATGCAGGTGAAGGTGCCGAGCGGGATGGAGGCTGTTACGCCCTGCAGATTGTTGCCGCGGGCGTTTTTCACCGTGTGTTTCTTGCCGGTGCCCTTGCGGCGCTTGGCCGGCACGGGGATGGAGCGGCGGCCTGACAGATAGGCGCCGGTGATGCTGGTCGGGCTGTCCAGGATGTCCTGCAGGCTGCCGGCCGCGACGACGTGGCCGCCGTGGACGCCGGCGCCGGGGCCCATATCGACGACATAATCGGCGAGGCGGATGGCGTCTTCATCATGTTCCACCACCAGCACGGTATTGCCCAGATCGCGCAGGCGTTTCAGCGTGGTGAGCAGACGATCATTGTCGCGCTGGTGCAGGCCGATCGACGGTTCATCGAGCACATAGAGCACGCCGGACAGGCCGGAACCGATCTGGGAGGCGAGGCGGATGCGCTGGGATTCGCCGCCCGACAGCGTGCCGGATTTGCGATCGAGGTTGAGATAATCAAGGCCGACATTGTCGAGGAAGCCGAGGCGTTCGGTGATTTCCTTGAGGATGCGATCACCGATGGCGCGTTGCTTGGGCGTGAGATGATCGGCGACGCCGCGCGCCCATGCCAACGCCTGACCGACGGGGCGGCGAACGGCGGTGGAGATGGTTTCGCCGGCGATCTTGACGCTGAGCGCTTCGGGGCGGAGGCGATCGCCGTGGCAGACTTCGCAAGGGGAGGGGGACTGGTAACGCTCCAGCTCCTCACGCATCATGGCGCTTTCGGTGTTGAGGCGTTTTTCGAGGTTGCGGACGACGCCTTCAAAGGTTTTGACGACCTCATAAGCCTTGCGCCCATCTTCAAAGCGCAGCGGGATGGCGCGGCTGCCGGTGCCATAGAGCACGGCCCGGGCAGCTTCATCCGACAAGTCGGACCATTTGCTTTTCAGCGTGAAGCCATAGGCGCGGCCGATGCTGGCGAGGACCTGCAGATAATAGGGTGAGGGCGGGTTGGATTTGGCCCAGGGGGCGACGGCGCCCTTTTCCAGCGTGAGCGCGTGGTTGGGGACGATCAGATCGGGATCGAAATGCTGCTTTTCGCCCAGGCCGTCGCAGGCCGGGCAGGCACCTTGCGGGGCGTTGAAGGAGAACAGCCGCGGCTCGATTTCGGAAATGGTGAAGCCGGAAACCGGGCAGGCGAATTTTTCGGAGAAAAGGATGCGGCGTTCCTGTTCGGGCGCATCGGCGGCGGCATCGGCCAGTTCCACGAAGGCGATACCTTCGGCCAGTTTCAGCGCGGTTTCAAAGCTTTCGGCGAGGCGGGATTCAAGGCCTTCCTTCACCGCCAGCCGGTCCACCACCACGTCGATGTCGTGCTTGTATTTCTTGTCGAGCGCCGGCGCTTCCTCGATGGCGTAGAATTCGCCGTCGATCTTCACGCGGGTGAAGCCGTCCTTCTGCAGCTGGGCGAGTTCCTTGCGATACTCACCCTTGCGGCCGCGCACGATGGGGGCAAGCAGATAGAGGCGGGTGGCTTCCGGCAGCGCCATGACGCGATCGACCATCTGGGAGACGGTCTGCGCCGTGATCGGCAGGCCGGTGGCGGGGCTGTAGGGGATGCCGACACGCGCCCACAGCAGGCGCATGTAATCATAAATCTCGGTGACGGTGGCGACGGTGGAGCGCGGGTTCTTGCTGGTGGTTTTCTGTTCGATGGAGATGGCCGGGGACAGACCCTCGATATGATCCACGTCAGGTTTGGACATCATCTCCAGGAACTGGCGGGCGTAGGCGGAGAGTGATTCCACATAGCGCCGCTGGCCCTCGGCATAGATGGTATCGAATGCCAGACTGGACTTGCCAGAGCCGGACAGGCCGGTGATCACCGTGAGCGCGTTCTTGGGCAGATCGACGTCGACGCCCTTGAGATTATGCTCCCGCGCGCCGCGCACCTGGATATGGTTCAACATGAGCCCGTGTGTTCCACATTTGTTCAGGCCGTGCAAGCCGGCTTGGTCGGGGTTACGAGGCGGACGAACCTAGGGCAAGGGTTCGGGCAGGAGCAGCACTGTCGCAGGGCTGTGCAACATGTGACACGGCAGAACCACCCCCGATCAAGCCAGGGGTGGCCGTGCCATGCGAAGCTCTACCAGAAGTTGATAGAGCGAAGAAAGAACAGTGGCTTACAGCCCTGCCAACCGTCGGTTGCGGCCTTCCAGCCACGTACCGGCGAGCAGTGCAGCAATCACCGCGTAGGACCAGAAAATCAGGCCGACAGCATAGGCCCAAGCCATGCCGCCATCCGCATCCGTAAGACTGCCGACATGCACAAGCAGGCCAACCAGCTGGAAGGCAGTGGCATACATGGGCCAGAAGCGATCACTGGTCAGCGCCAGCGCCAGTAGGCCGAGCAGCAGACCGAAGTCCACGGCCAGCACGCCATATTCCATATTCTGGTATTCGGCAGTGATCATGCGGGTGGCCAGCGTGGCGGCCAGGAAGCCGATCGCGGCCAGTTGTTCGTCACGGCCGCCAAACCCGAAGGCCAGCAACGCCGCAGCGACAACGGTAACTACAGCAAGAATTTCAAGAAACATCGTCCATACTCCAGACGAGAAGCGGAGGCAGATGCATTGGCACCTGCAACCAAGTTTCAGATGAAAAGGGCCTGCGCCCAGATCATGCCGTTGTTAGGCCGCGATGTTGAGATGGCGGCGCGGGGCGACAGTCTCGTCGAGGCTGGCCTGTTCCGGCGGGCAGTTACCCATGAAGTTCACGGCATCGAGGCCGATCTGGGTCTGTGCGGCACGCAGGGCAGCGTGGGTGGCGATGATGCGCGCACGGGCCAGAACCAGCTGCTGGCAGGTTTCCATGGCGCCCATCAGAGCGTCCTGACCGATGCAGGCGGCCAGATTGGCTTCCTGGGCGGCCATCGGCATTACGGCGGTGAGCTGGGCCACAGCCGACACAGCGGCATTGATGGCGGCTTCGGCGGCGAACAGCTGCTCAGCAACTTTGTTCGCGGCGATACGGCGTTCTTTCAGCATAGCACAATCCTTTTGGAGAAAAGAACTGGCGGCTGATACGCGCAGCCAGTTGGTTAGACGCCCTTCCGGACGCCACGCAACTGGTTCCGGAAGGTCTAAATAAGGGTCTTCAAGGCAGCCAAAGCAGCAAGGATGCCGCCAAAGCTCAGCGCAGAGGCCATTGCGATCCCCATGATCCAGCCAAGTCTGTGGCCGATTCCGAGATCATTCTTCTGGCCCCACGGCCGTGTCTGGTGAAACGGTGTGGAGTGGAATGGCCGGGCACCAATGCCAGGGTCGGGGGCTGCAATGCCCGGCCAGTCCGTTGCAAGCGTCGACGAGGCGACATTGCCTGATGGTGTACCGGGTTGGGCGAGGGAGCCACCTGATAGACCAACATCCAGCCTGCCAGAGGTCGAGTGCAGCGTCCTTGCGAGGGATCCATGTTCTAGCCGATTGGGGTCGCTGGAACGATTGGAAGCTGCACCCGGTTCCTGAGAAGCCGGTGCCCCAATCGTCGCTGATTTCGCGTCAGCAGCAATATCCGAAGCTTGGTATATCAATTCCTGATACGCATCGGCGGCCGTTTCACTGGTCACAGGCTGGGCGATACCAAGGAGAATTTCGGTGTGAACGAGGGCGCGGGCTGCCTCGATCCGGTTGGTGACCTCAAGCTTGCGTATGGCCTGGCGCAGCCGCATATCAACGGTGTGCGGCGACACACCGAGCTGGCGCGCGATGTCTTTGCTGGTCATGTGCTGGAAAACGAGGCGCAGGCAATCACGCTCCGCGTCGGTCAGTAGCGTCACGCGCTGATTGCGCGGGCTGTCAGGTTCTTGCCGTGTTGCCACAATAGAACACAGTGACGGGAAGGCGGCAAAGTCAAGCGCTGCCACGCCGGCACCCCCCAAATATTTGACGTTTCGACCACTCAACATAGCCGCGACCCCATGCGACGCTAAAAACCAAAGTGATTTATGAGCCTTTCCCCAAAGGGAAACAAGGCAAAACGCACCGGTCAATGGCGACGGATTGCCACAACAACGTAAACATAAACCATTTTGTAGGTATTTGGCAAGGTTTCTTGTGCTTTGACCTGAACCCATCCGCGCAAGCCCAACGAATCCCTTTTTGGGAGCGAATCACCCAATGATCGAATCAGGCCTGGCCAGCCTCTCCAAACATGGGCTTTTCGTTATCGGCAAGGCCTGCCACGATGGTGACTTATCAATGATTGAGATGAGGCTTGATAGGCGCATGGGCTGGGAATCAGAGATTGATGAGCTGGGTCGCCGCCGCCTTGCTGCGCATGGCATGGGCGGGCCGGAAAAACTTGCCCGACAGCGCGACCAAGGCAAGTTGAATGTACGAGAACGGCTGGCGGCGCTGGTCGATCCCGGCAGCTTCCACGAGGTGGGCGAGCTTTCCGGCTTTGCGCGCTATGACGATGCCGGTGAGATGACCGGGTTTCAGCCGGCCAATTTCCTGTTTGGCAACGCCACCATCGACGACCGCCCGGTGGTGGCCACCGCCGATGATTTCACCGTGCGCGGCGGGGCGGCCGATGCCAGCCTGCACCGCAAGCTGATCGCGGCCGAACAGTTGGCCAGCGAATATCGCCTGCCGCTGATCCGCATGATCGAAGGCACTGGCGGCGGCGGCAGCGTGCGCACG
>NZ_JANPML010000230.1:0-9087 GCF_031422795.1 Sandarakinorhabdus sp. | reverse complement strand
TGTTCACTGCCAATCCGCAGTTTCAGACCATCACGCACAAATCCGGCCTGACCTATCCTGCTGCTGGCCCGGCGGCGACGCTGGCCGGTGAGCCGCGCGGGGCCGTGCGGGCCGCACCGCAATTGGGTGCCGATACCGATGCCGTGCTGGCCGAGGTGTTGGGTCTTGCCAGCGGCGCCATCGGCAAGCTGCACGATGAAGGGCTGGTGGCATGACGCCCGATGAACTCACCCACTGGCAAAGCTGGTGCGCCAAACCGGAATGGCGTGAGGAGGTGCTGCACGGGCCTGATGTGCTGCGGCTGGCCGAAGCATTGAGCTGGGATGCCGACGCGCTGGGCTGGCCGCCGCTGGGCCATCTGGCGCTGTTTCTGCCGCCACCCGGCCCGCGTGGGGTGGATGGCCACCCGGTGCGCGGCGGCTTCTTCCCGCCGGTGTCGCTGCCGCGCCGCATGTTTGCCAGCGCTGACTATGGCTTTCACCGTCCGCTGATCGCCGGCATGCCCGCCATGCAGATGCGGGTGCTGGAGAGCCTGACGCCCAAGACCGGCAAGACCGGCACGCTGCTGCTCGGCACGGTGCGGATCGAGATCTGGCAGGAGGGCGAGAAGGCGCTGGAGGAAGTGCAGACCATCGTGTGGCGTGATGCCAGCCCGGCGCAGCCGCCTGAACTTCCGCCAGCGCCGATGCCCGTGCCGGCCAGCCCGCCACCGGTGGGCGATGCCGTGTTCACGCCCGGCCCGGTGCAATTGTTCCTGTTTTCGTCGGCCACCGCCAACGCCCACCGCATCCATTATGATCTGGCTTATGCGCAGGGCGAAGAGGGTTATCCCGGCCTGGTTGTGCACGGGCCGTTGGTGGCGGCGCAGTTGCTGGGCCTGTGGGAACGGCGGCATGGCCCGGCCCGGCGCTTTTCCTTCCGGGCGCAGGCGCCGCTGTTTGCCGGGCAGCCGATTGCGCTGGCGGCGGCGGATGATGGCTTGCAGGCGCTGCGCTGTGACGGCACGGTGGCCCTCACTGCAACTACCGGATGAGCGCAAACGCGGGGTGATACTATGGATAGTGAAACCTTCGGCCTGCTGAAGGACCAGTTGAGCCGCTATGTCGAAGAACGGTTGATCCCGGCGGAAGACAGGGTTGAGGAAATCGACGATATCCCGCCCGATATCGTGCAGGAATTCAAGGAGATGGGCCTGTTTGGCCTGTCGGTGCCGGGAGAGTTTGGCGGGCTGGGCCTGACCATGACGGAGGAATCGCAGCTGGTGCGCATCCTCACCCGCGCCAGCGTTACCTTCCGCAGCCTGATCGGCACCACGGTTGGCATCGGCAGCCAGGGCATCATGATTGATGGCACGGAGGCGCAGAAGGCCGAATGGCTGCCGAAATTCGCCACCGGTGAAGCCATCGCCAGCTTTGCGCTCACGGAACCCGGGGCAGGTTCCGACGCTGCCTCGCTGCGCTGTTCGGCGGTTCGCGACGGCGATCACTACCGCATCAATGGCACCAAACGGTACATCACCAATGCCCCGCGCGCGACGGTCTTTACCTTGATGGCGCGCTCCGAGCCCGACGTGAAGGGCGCGGGCGGCATCAGTGCTTTCATCGTCCCGTCTGACAGCCCAGGCATTTCGCTGGGCAAGCCCGACCGCAAGATGGGGCAACGTGGGGCCAAGACCTGCGACGTCATCTTGGAAGACGTGATGGTGCCGGCGATCAACATCATCGGCGGTGTGCCCGGCCAGGGCTTTCGCACCGCCATGAAGGTGCTCGATCGTGGCCGCATTCACATCGCTGCGGTCGCACTGGGCATGGCCGATCGGCTGATCGAGATGAGCCTGAATTATGCCATGGAACGCCAGCAGTTCGGCAGCCGCATCGGCGATTTCCAACTGGTGCAGGCGATGCTGGCCGACATGGAGGTTGACCGGCTGACCACTGCCGCCCTGCTCGAACGCACCGCGGCGCGCTTTGATGCGGGCGAGGTGACGGCGCGGGAATGTTCGGTGCTGAAACTCCATGCCAGCGAGGCCGTGGGCCGCATTGCCGATCGCGCTGTGCAGATCCATGGCGGCGCCGGTTACATGGCGGAATACAAGGTGGAACGATTCTACCGCGATGTGCGGCTGCTGCGGATCTATGAAGGCACCAGCCAGATCCAGCAGACGATCATCGCCAAATCCATGATGCGGGAGAGAGGCTGATGCGCCGGGCTGCAATTGTTTCCCCCATTCGCACCGGGGTCGGGCGTTTTGGCGGATCGCTGGCCGGGTTTCCCGCCGGCGAACTGGGCGCCATCATCCTCAAGGCGTTGATGGAACGCACCAAGATCGATCCGGAACGGGTGGACGACGTGGTGTTTGCCCATGGCTATCCCAACGGCGAAAGCCCGTGCGTGGCGCGCTGGTCGTGGCTGGCGGCGGGCTTTCCGGAAAGCGTGCCCGGCGTCTCGCTGGACCGGCGCTGCGGATCGGGCCTGCAGGCGGTGATTGATGCCGCCATGCGCGTTTCCACCGGCGCGGCCGATATCGTGGTGGCCGGCGGCGTCGAAAGCATGAGCCAGGTGGAATATTACAGCACCGACCACAGGAATGGTGCTCGCATGGGCAGCACCACCTTCCATGATCGGCTGGTGCGCGGCCGCGTGATGAGCCAGCCGATCGCGCGCTATGGCGTGATTTCCGGCATGATCGAAACCGCCAACAATCTGGCCAAGGATTACAACATCAGCCGCGAAGCCTGCGATGCCTATGCCGCGCAGAGCCACCAACGCGCCGCGCAGGCCTGGGCCGATGGCAAGTTCACCAATGAACTGGTGCCGATCGAAGTGCCGCAGAAAAAAGGCCCGCCCAGCATCTTTGCTGCCGATGAAGGCATCCGCGCTGATGCAACGCCGGAAAGCCTGGCGCTGCTGAAATCCATCGAGAAGGACGGCGTGGTCACCGCCGGCAATGCCAGCCAGCAGAACGATGGCGCCTCGGCCTGCCTGGTGGTGGCCGAGGAACTGCTGGAACCACTGGGCCTCACGCCCATGGCCTGGCTGCGCGGCTGGGCCGCCGCCGGATGCGATCCGTCGCGCATGGGC
The DNA here is from genome assembly GCF_031422795.1 of Sandarakinorhabdus sp. GTDB lineage: Bacteria > Pseudomonadota > Alphaproteobacteria > Sphingomonadales > Sphingomonadaceae > Sandarakinorhabdus. Next base: position 6,006 of record NZ_JANPML010000230.1, on the reverse strand, counting down.
ATTGGCCCGGTGCCGGCGGTGGAGCGCCTGTTTGCACGCACCGGCATGGGCTGGGGCGATATCGATCTGGTCGAATTGAACGAGGCCTTTGCGCCGCAAGTGCTGGCCGTGCTGAAAGGTTGGGGCTGGCACGATCCTGACAAGCTGAATGTCAACGGTTCCGGCATCAGCCTGGGTCACCCGATCGGCGCCACTGGTGGGCGCATATTGGCCACGATGTTGAACGAAATGCACCGGCGTGATGCACGGTTCGGATTGGAGACCATGTGCATCGGCGGCGGCCAGGGATTGGCAGCCATTTTTGAGAAGGCGTAGAAGGAACCACGCAAAAGCCTCTGGCTTGTTTGTGTTTTCTTAAGGTTAATCCATTATGGAACCGCTCGGGGTCGACTTGGAGCGAGCATATGCTTGTGCGTGCAATGGCGTTTGGATTGGCGGTGATCGCCGCCTTCCCGGCGCAGGCCGTGGTCATTCCGGGGCTGATCAACAGTGGCCGTTTGGCCAGCAATGCCGCTGTCACGACCGGCACAGTGCAGGAACAGAATTGGTTTCTGGGCGGTTCAAGCCGGCCGTGGAACAGCACCACCAACAATGTCGGCTGGCTGGCCAACAACAGCGTTTCGCGCTGGATGTCGCCTGCCAGCAATGGCAACCAGTCGCTGGATCCCACGGTTGACGGCTTTTACACTTATTCCATTGCCTTTGATCTCGGCAAATTCGTGCCCGGCACGGCCAGCTTCAACGGGCGTTTTGCCACCGATAACACCGTGACCTCGATCCTGCTCAACGGCACCCAGATTACCCAGGCCGGGTTGGGCACGTTCAACCAGTGGACCAACTTTTCGGCCAGCACCGGTTTTGTTGGCGGTCTCAACACGCTGAGTTTCCGGGTTCGCAACTTTGCAAGCCCAAGAGGCAATCCGTCCGGCCTGCGCGTCGAAATTCTGGGCAGCGCCTATGAACCTGTTCCGGAACCGACAAGCTGGGCCATGCTCATTGCCGGCTTTGGTTTGGTCGGCGCCGTCTTGCGGCGACGGCGAGCCCGGCTGGCTTGAACGCCGTCCACACCGCGCCCCACGCAGCCTGCGCTGCTCTCCGTTGATCTGATCGCGTGCATGGGTCTGACGTGTCCCCTCGCGCGGATCGCACCCGAACACCAACGGTTAGCGTTGGCAAACGCACGCGGAAACTTGGCGAAATTAACGAATATTCTAGGCAAGTTGTTAACTTCTTTCCGCTTTCTTGGGGTTTCATAGTTTGGTAACAGTGTATCACACGTGATTCGGGGGAATATGTCGTGGCCGGGGCAAGGGCCGCAGCAATCTTCTCCAAATGGCATGGGGCTGCGGCTCCACCTTGTGACAGCTAACCCCGGTCGGGGGCTAGGAACGGTGCCAGTCCTTGCGGGCTGGCACCGTTTTCTTTTTCCGGCTACCCCAATTTCATGACTGAAACGACCGCTCCCGCCGCGCTGTCCGGCATTCGTGTGCTTGATCTGTCGCGCGTGTTGGCCGGGCCGTGGAGCACGCAGATCCTGGCGGATCTGGGCGCCGACGTGGTGAAGGTGGAAGCGCCCGGCCGCGGCGATGACACCCGCGCCTGGGGGCCGCCCTTTCTGAAAGGGGCTGACGGGCAGGATGAAATCGGCACCTCGGCCTATTATCTCGCCGCCAATCGCAACAAGCGCAGCATCGCGGTCGATTTCGCCGATCCGGCCGGCGCCGCGCTGTTGCGCGAGCTGGCGGCAAAGGCCGACATCGTTATCGAGAATTTCAAGGTTGGCGGTCTGAAGAAATACGGCCTCGATTGGGAGAGCCTGCGCGCGGTGAAGCCCAGCCTTGTCTATTGTTCGGTCACGGGTTTTGGCCAGACCGGGCCATACAAGGACCGTGGCGGCTATGATTTCGTTGCCCAGGGCATGGGCGGCTTCATGGCCATCACCGGCGAGGAGGGCGGCGCACCCTTGCGCGCCGGAGTCGCCATGGCGGACGTCACCACGGGCCTGTACGCCACCATCTCAATCCTCGCCGCGCTGCGCCATGCTGAGCGCACCGGGGAGGGCCAGCAGATCGACATCAGCCTGCTCGATACCCAGATCGCCTGCCTGGCCAACCAGGCGATGAACTGGCTGGTGGGCGGCGTCGATCCCGGCCGGCTTGGCAACCGCCATCCCACAGTGGTGCCCTACAAGACGTTCGACGTCGCCGATGGCACCATCATCATCGCCATTGGCAACGATGGCCAGTTCCGCGCCTTCTGCACGCTGATGGGCGTGCCACAATTGGCACAGGACGAACGCTTCGTCACCGCCCGTGCCCGCCTGCTCAACCGCGATGCCATCGAAGCCGAAGTGCAGCGGCTGGTGGCGAACGAGCCCGGCCTGCCGTTGATCGAGCGCCTTGCCGCTGCCGGTGTGCCAGCCGGGCCGGTGAACAAGGTGAGCGAGGTGTTTGCCGATCCCTTCATCGCCGCCCGCAACGTTGTGCACGATTTCGTGCGCGCCGATGGCGCCCATATTCCCAGCGTCGCCTTTCCCGGCAAATTGTCGGCCACGCCCGCCACCATGCGCCGCCCGCCACCGCGTGTTGGCGAGGATGAAAAGAGTGTTTTTTCTGACTGGCTGGGCCGTTAACTGTAATTTGACCCAAAACGGCGACAATTCATCTCGTAATAGTATTTTGTTGCGGGTGGCGATTCGGATGAATGATCGGGAGACGGACGTTTCGGGTGCCGTTTGGGTGCAACGCGCCTTTCTGGTGATGTCGGCATTGTGGCTGGTGGTGCAGGGCCATCTCGGCAGTTTTCTGGGAACTTGGGATGATAGCCATCTGGTCGGCAATATCTGCTGGCTGATGATCTTTTATTGCCTGGCACGGCTGCTGCTGGATTGGGGGCTGACCAGCCTGCGCCTGCACCGCATTTCATCCGACGCCCTGTTCCTGATGGCCGTGATGCTGGGCCTGGAAGTGGCGTGGCGGGCGCTTGCCGGGCCAACCGGCATGGCCGGCACCGCCGGGTTCGCCACTTTCATCATGCAGCCCTTTGCGGTGGTGCTGGGGCTGGCCACCCTGCACCGGCACGGGTTCCACGCTCGCTGAACTACTGCCCCTTGAATTGGGGCGGGCGCTTTTCCAGAAACGCCGTCATCGCCTCCTTGTTGTCGCTGGTCGTGTGGGCCAGCGCCTGCATTGCGGCCGACATTTGCAGGATCGTATCCAGCCCGGCCTGACGCGCTTCCCACAGCAGGCGCTTGGTCATGCGCACGGCCTGCGGCGGGTTGGCGGCGATGCGATTGGCATAGGCGCGCGCCGCATCCAGCAATTCGGCATCCGGCACCACCTTGCTGACCAGCCCGATGCGCAGCGCTTCGGCGGCGTCCACCATGTCGCCGGTCAGCGCCATTTCGGCGGCTTTGGCATGGCCCACCACAAACGGCAGCAGCCAGGCGCCGCCATCGCCGGGGATGATGCCCAGCTTGACGAAACTCTCGGCAAATTTCGCGCTCTCACCGGCGACGCGGATGTCGCACATGCAGGCCAGATCGCAGCCGGCGCCGATCGCCGGCCCATTCACCGCCGCCACGATCGGCACTTCCAGCGCGGCAAAGGCCCGGGGCAGGCGCTGGATGCCGGTGAGATAATTGCGCCGCGTCTTGATCGGCGACGCACTGGCCAGCCCGTCGCCGCTGGCCATCTTTTTCAGATTGCCGCCCGATGAAAAGGCGCTGCCAGCACCGGTGAGGATGGCAACGCGGGCATCAGGGTCATTCTCCAGCCGCACGAGCGCCGCCAGGATCGCATCCACCATGTCATCATCCGACACCGGGTTGCGCAGTTCCGGCTGGTTGAGGGTCAGCGTGACGATGTGGCCATCGCGTTGGTAGAGGACATGATCGGTCATTCCAGTCTCCCTGAACCCCGGCGGGGCGGTTTAAGCGGTCTGTGAAAATTCAGCGGCAACGGGGCCAGCGGTGCCCGACATCACGCTGCACTTTTGACAGTTTTTACGCATCTTGTGGGTATTCAAGACGCGCAGCGGCCAAAAATCTGCCCGGGCAAGCAGCGCAGCCACACCATGATGACAGGATCGGGCAATGTAGGACAGGCCACCCCGGCACCAGCAAAACGTTCCAGCTGGCGACACGTCTAACGCACCCCCAGCCCGCGCGCGATGATGCCGCGCAGGATTTCGCGTGTGCCGCCGCGCAAGGAAACCATCGGCGCGATCTGCACTGTGGCGTGCAGCGTGGCCAGCAATGACGCGGGCGGGTCCGGGATCAACGGCAACAGGCTGCGCGCCACATCGGGGATGGCTTGTTCGAACGTCGCGCCCAGATCCTTCACCATCGCCGCTTCCAACGCTGGATCATCGCCGGCTTCCAGCAGCGTCGCCATCCCCCGCGCCATCAGCCGCAATACCATCAGATGGGCCGCCAGCCGGCCGATGGGGGCATGGGCGGCAACCGCATCGGCCGGCAGCGCCGCCACCAGTTCCTCGGCCAGCACCAGCGTGGACAGGAACCGCTCTGGCCCGGACCGCTCGTAGGCCAGCTCGCTCATCACCTGGGCCCAGCCATTGCCCTCGGCGCCCACCAGCGCATCATGGGCCACGAACACATCGTCGAAATGCACTTCGTTGAAATGATGCTCGCCCATCAAGTCGATGATCGGGCGGACGGTGAGCCCCGCCGAATCCATCGGCACCAGCAATTGGCTCAGCCCTTCATGCCGCTGACCGTCTCCGGTGCGGCAGAGCAGCAGCATGGTGTGCGCCTTGTGGGCATAGGTGGTCCACAACTTCGTGCCGTTCACCCGCCAGCCGCCTTCAACGGGGGTTGCCCTTGTCGTCAGCGCTGCAAGGTCTGAACCCGCCCCCGGCTCGCTCATGCCGATGCAGGCGTAAAGCTCGCCGCGCGCGATGGCGGGCAGATACGCCTGCTGCTGGGCCGGCGTGCCGAACTTCAGCAGCAGCGGGCCCGTTTGGCGATCGGCGATCCAGTGCGCTGCCACTGGCGCGCCGGCCGCGAGCAGTTCCTCGATCACCACCAGCCGGTCGAGCGCGCTCTTCTCATGGCCGCCCAGTGCCTGCGGCCACGTCATCCCCAGCCAGCCGCGCTGGCCCAGTGTGCGGCTGAAATCCGGGCTGTGGCCGTTCCAGCTGTGGGCGCGCACGTGCGCCGGCAGAGCGGCCAACTCTTCGGCCAGGAAAGCGCGGACCTCGCCGCGCAGGGCGGCGCGTTCGGCGGTTTCGGCGACGACCGGGAAGCGGAAACGGTCGCCAGTGCTGGCGGTGTCACTGCTGTCGAGCAGCGGCTCGTCGGTGACAAAATGCCAGAGGCTGCCGCCCGCCAGCAGGTTTGCCCCCAGCGAGCTGTGCAGCGCATGCTCGCCGCCGTGGGCATCGCGCTTCTGCCACAGCGCGCGGGTAAACAGGTGCAGGCGATGGTCCGCCGTCACGCCGATGGCGCCGTGCAACTGGTGCGCCAGCGCTGCCACGATGCCTGCTGCTTCGCTGGCGCGGGCCTTGGCCGCCGCCACTGGCGCCAGACGCCCGCCTATCAACCCCAGCCCGGCCAGCCCCACCGCTGCGCCTGCCGCCGCCGTTTCGGCTGCCATCTGCGCCAGGCTGTGCTGCACCGCCTGGTTCTTCGAAAGCGGCTTGCCGAACTGCTGGCGGGTCTGTGTCCACTCCAGAGTCATCGCCAGCACGGTTTCGCACAGGCCGGCGATCTCGGCGACGGTGAGCGCTGCCCCCCAAGGTGCCTGGCCGGGGGGTGCCACCGCTTCGGCCAGCGGCCACGGCGCGCCCGCCCGGCCATGGGCGCGCGCGATGGCCAGCACGGTCATCACATCAAGGCCAAGTCCGCCGTCGGCTTCGGGCACCAGCGCCAGCGCCACGCCGGCCGCCTCGATTGCTGCCCAGCCCTCCACCGCCTGCCCGGCGCGGGCCTGGCGCAACCGTTCCTCTGTTGCCTCGCGGGCAAACAGCCGGCTCACCTGATCGATC
>NZ_JANPML010000229.1:0-10380 GCF_031422795.1 Sandarakinorhabdus sp. | reverse complement strand
GCCTGGGCGGCAAAAGCTTCGTTGGCTTCGACCAGATCAAGATCCGCCACGCTCCAGCCGGCCTTTTCCAGTGCCTTGCGGCTGGCCGGCACCGGGCCGATGCCCATCACGGCGGGATCGACGCCAACGCTGGCAAAACCGGCAATGCGCGCCAGGACCGGCGCACCGCGGCGATTGGCTTCGGCCTCGCTCATCATCACCAGCACTGCCGCGCCGTCGTTCAGGCCCGACGCATTGGCGGCCGTTACCGAACCATCCTTCTTGAAGGCGCCGCGCAGGCCCGAAATGCTGTCCAGCGTCACGCCATCACGGATATATTCATCGGTATCCACGACGGTGTCGCCCTTGCGGCCCTTGATGGTTACGGCTGCGATTTCCGCTGCAAAACGCCCGGCAGCGCGGGCGGCGCTGGCCTTGTTCTGGCTGGCGACAGCAAAATCATCCTGTGCGCTGCGGCTGATCTGATACATTTCCGCCACGTTTTCTGCTGTGATGCCCATGTGATAGCCGTTGAAGGCATCCCACAGACCATCCTTGATCATGGTATCGACCAGTTCCATGTGGCCCATCTTCTGGCCGGCACGCAGGGCTTGCGCGTGGGTCGAAAGGCTCATCGATTCCTGTCCGCCAGCGACCACGATGCCAGCATCACCATTGGCAATCGCCTGCGCGGCCATGGCGACCGCGCGCAGGCCGGAACCGCAGACCTGGTTGACGCCATAGGCCGGCGCTTCCATCGCGATGCCGGCGGCCATGGCGGCCTGCCGCGCCGGGTTCTGCCCTTGCGCGGCGGTGAGCACCTGGCCCAGAATCACTTCGCTCACTTCATTGGCGCCCACGCCGGCATCGGCCAGCGCGGCTTCGATGGCGGCCTTGCCGAGCAGATGCGCCGGCGTGGCGGCAAAACTGCCCATGAAGCTGCCAACAGCAGTGCGGCGGGCGGCGGTGATGACGATATTGCTCATGGATCTTCCCCTGAGGTGGCGATTCGGTTGGCGCAGCCTAGGCCGGATTGCGGCGCTGCACCATCACGTGCGGGCAAAGAACCGCGACAGCGCCGGCCACAGCCGGGCAGGTGCCTGCCGGCCCACCACCATGCCGACATGGCCGCCCGCAATATCGAGGCGCGCTGCGCTGCCGGGCGGGCTGAGGGCGGCGGCGGCCGGCACGATGCGATCGCTCAGCGCCACGGCATCAAGGATCGGAATGGTCGGTGCAGAGCCCAGTATGGGGCCAACTGCGGACGCATTGCCGCCAAACAGCGCCGCCAGATCGCGTGCCACCGCCAGGCTGAGCGGGGCGCCGCCATTGGCCCAATCTTCCAACCGCACGAAATCGGCCAGGGTGGCGGCGTCAGCCGTGGCCAGCCGTTCATATTTGGCCGCCAGGCCATCTGGATCGAGCGACCAGAACGCCGGCTGCAACAGGTCGATCGGCAATTGGCCCATGGTCTGCGCCAGCGGTTCGGCACCGGCCCACCAGCGGGCCAGGCCGGTCCGCGCGTCGGCATCATAGCCGGCAAAATTCCTCGGCGTGGCGATCAGCGCAATGCGGGTGGCATCGACCTGCCTGGCCAATGCCAACGCCAGCGTGCCACCAAGGCAATAACCCATCAGTGCAACTGGTTGCCCCAGTGACTGCACAAGCGGTGTAAGCCGATCGCGCACCAGATCGGCAAGACCCAGCGGCTCTGGCTGCAGCCCCCAATCGACCAGCAGCGGATCAAGCCCGGTGGCTTCGAAATGGGCAAACAGGCTGCGGCCGGGCAGATCCAGCACGTCGGGCGAATTGATCAGCGATGGCACGATCACCAAGGGGTTTGGGCCCAGCCGACCGCGCAGGGCAACACCGCCAACCCGGGCCACTTCGGCACGCAGCGGCGCCGGGGCGGGGCGCGTGGCCTGCTGATAACGCGCCAGCCCGGCGAGCGTGGCCGCCAGCCTTGCCGAATCCCCGGCGCAGGCGCTTTGCAGCACGGCGAGGAAGACGGGCAGCGGGTGCGGGCCGGGCGCACGGGTCATGGGTGGTTCGACTTTGCGGCACAGCCGGCGGCGGAGCCGCCGAGTCTGTTGGGAGTGGGAAGGGGAAGGGAAGAGCGCGGCAAAGCCGCGTCGTCGAAGCTGTTCGGCTGGCCTGTGGGCCAGCCGCCAGCGGGCCCCATCGAAGTAATACTTCGATGGGTTCCCGCAGCCCGGCCGGCCTTGCGCCTGTCGGCGCGCTTGGCTGCGCCATGCGCGCGCGCGGCGCTGCGGCATTGCAGCGCAGCATGGCATTTGCTAGGCGTCTGCACACAATTCATTCCGGGAGCCGTCATGGCCATTGCCTCTTCCTCCCCCGATGCCAAGGCTGCCAACGCCAGCCTGGCACCTGTGATCATCAAGAAATACGCCAACAGGCGACTCTACAATACCGAAACCTCAAGTTACATCACGCTCGATCATCTGGCGGAAATGACGCGCCATGGCCGTGATTTCCAGGTGTTCGATGCCCGCACGGGCGATGATATCACCCGTTCCGTGCTCACCCAGATCGTGATGGAAGGCGAAGCCGGCGGCCAGACCATGCTGCCGACATCGTTCCTGCGCCAGATCATCGCGCTGTATGGCGATTCGATGCAATCGATGGTGCCGCACTATCTCGAAGCTTCGATGGCGGCTTTTGCCGAAAATCAGGCGACGTTCCGCAGTGCCGCCCTCAAGCCGTTCGAACAGCTGGCGCGGCAGAATATGGCGATGTTCCATGCCGCTACCGAGATGATGACCGGCGGCATGCTGCGCGAAGCCAGCGGCAAGCCGTCCGATAAATACGGCGAGAGACAGGCCTCTGCGGCCGATGAAGTGGCCCTGTTGAAGCAACAACTGGCCGCCCTGCAGGCCCGCATTGACGGGCTGAAGGGCTGATCCAGCCGCCGGGCGTTGCTGCCCGGAATTTGCGTTCAACTAAAGTTTCGTGACAGTCTTTGTCGGCCTGTTTCACCGCTTGCCGCTGAGGCAGCACAGGTTTATGGGGCGCCCAGGGAGAATTCCTGCCGGAGGGGTCTGGCAGGAAGGAGGTTCGGGGCTGGCTGCTGTCCCGTAAAGGGATGGTGATCCGGCACCGATTTTGGGGTGTTGGTATGAAGAGCGAATCCTATGGAAGTTTTTCCGGGTCCAGTTCTAGTGACATGGGCGCCAACGATGATGGGGTGCTGATCGTGCCAGCCGACGGTGATGATCTGCCGCCAAACTACCGTCCGAGCGCGGACGAAGAGTTCATGAATTCGCGCCAGCTGGCCTATTTCCGCCGGAAGCTGCTGGTCTGGAAAGACGAAATCCTGAAAGAATCCGAAGGCACACTGGAAGCGCTCAAGGCTGAACCGATGCGGGAGCCTGATCTGACCGACCGTGCCGCCAGCGAAACCGACTGGGGCATCGAACTGCGCACCCGTGATCGCCAGCGCAAGCTGATTTCCAAGATTGACGCCGCGATGCGCCGCATCGAGACCGGCGAATATGGCTGGTGCGATATGACCGGTGAGCCGATCAGCCTGGCCCGGCTGGAAGCACGCCCGATTGCCACCATGACAATCGATGCCCAGGAGCGGCATGAACGTGATGAAAAGGTGAGCCGCGACGAGTAAATGCTTTGACCGCGCCCCGGTTGGAAAACCGGGCCGCGGCCACCTTTTTGCGATCAGTACCGGCCTAGTGGCTGGTGATCTCGTCCTTGAGCTTGAGTTTTTCCCGTTTCAACCTTCGCAAGGTTGTCGGATCGGGTAGGGGCCGCTTCAGTTCGGCGGAAAGGCTGGCATCCAGCCTGGCATGACGGGCAATCAACTGCTCCCGATGGGCATTGATCTGGGCATTGATCTGGGCATTGGCCATTGGCACACTCCCTCTTGCATCCCCTGCCAGCCTTGTCTGGCAGCGGGACCATTGAGTGCATCACGTTCCTGATGCGCTGTCCATGCCCCTTGTGGCGATTCACCGTCGGTTTGGCATGTTTTCACCGCGGCGTGACTGCCCTCTTGCCGGCTGGCCTGAAGAACGGTTAACGCAGGGACAGTTGTTGCAAGCATGGGCCCTGCCGGTACAGCTGCAACGGTGAAGGAGCGTGCGGCAAAGGAGCATGCAGGGTGGATGAAGTCGAGATCCGCGACCGGGTCGAGATGCTGAAGCAGGATCACCGCGACCTTGATGCCGCGACCGACGCCCTGCGCCTGCTGCCCATGCCCGACATGATCCAGTTACAGCGCTTCAAAAAGAAGAAGCTGATGTTGAAGGATGAAATCGCCATGCTCGAGGATCTGTTGATCCCCGATATCATCGCCTGACAAGGGCATCTGGTGCGCCGGGTGCTGATCTTGCTGTGCCTGATCGCAGCGCCGCTGCATGCCCAGGCGGCGGGCGGCGATGATGAACTCGCCGCACCGTGCCGGGATGCCGCCGAATCGGCCAAGCCCAGCCGCACCCAGATCGGCCGATGTGATCGCGTCATTCGCCTGCCTGGCCTGCCTGTAACGGTGCGGCTGGCCATGTTGATGAACCGCGGCATCGCGCTGCTGCGGGCCGGCAAGCTGGCCAAGGCGGAAAGCGATTTCGATCTGGCCATCCGTTCCGCCCCGGGCCTGGCCGAAGCCTGGATCAACAAGGGCGTGGTGGTGGCGCGGCAGCCGGGCCGCGAGCGCGAAGCCGTTGCCCTGATCAGCCACGGCATCGACATCGGGCCGAAAGAGCCGGCACGGGCCTATTTTGCCCGGGCCCAGGCGCTGGAAGTGGCAGGCAGACTGAAAGAGGCGATGGACGATTATGCCGCCGCCGCACGCGCCGATCCAGACTGGCCGGCGCCCGCTGAGGAACTGAAACGGTTCCGCGTCGAGCGCCGGAAGGTGCTCCGTGGCTAGGATTTGCGCCGGAAAGTCCTGCGCGGCTGATTATTCCGCCGCGAGGCGGGTTTCGGCCGTCACGTTCAGGGCGTCGACCGCAGCGCCGATCTCCACCTTGCGCGGCCGCTTGTGTTCCGGGATTTCGCGCACCAGCTCGATGTTGAGCAGCCCGTTCTCGAATCCGGCGCTGGTTACCTTGATGGTGTCGGCCAGTTGGAAACGGCGTTCAAAGGCGCGTTTGGCGATGCCGCGGTGCAGGAACAGGCGCTCTTTGGACTCCGCCTCTGGCGCAGCCTGGCCCACCACGACCAGCATGTTTTCCTGCACGGTGATATCCAGCTCGTGGCGGCCGAAACCGGCCACCGCCATCTGGATGCGATAGGCACCGTCGCCCAGCTTTTCGATATTGTAGGGGGGGTAGGCGTCGCCGGGTTCGACGCGCCCGGCCAGTTCCACCAAACGGTTCAGATTTTCGAAACCGATGGACGAACGCAGCAAGGGAGATATATCAAATCCACGCATGGCAAAATCCTCTTCAAGCAATGATGCCGTTGATCCCGCCCACCATGGGCCGGGAGGCGCCGACGCCCCTTCTGGCGGCGTCGGCAACCTGAATCTGGGCAGCGTTGCGGCTGTTTCAAGAGGCGGAGGTTTAAGGGGGCGCAAGGCGCGGCGGGTGCTGCCGCTGCGCGATCATATCGATGCGCTCTATCACGACACCATTGCCGTTTCCGAAGCCGCCCGCCGTTGGTTTGACGGGCCCGGCCGGTTGTGGCGCGAAGAACTGCCGCCGCAGCCCCGGCTGGCCGTGTCGCTGGAAGCGCTGGGGGTGACCACCCGGCTGCTTGGCGTGATGAACTGGCTGCTCGAACCCGCCCATGATGGTGAGGTGACGGCCCTGTTGCCGATCAATTGCGCCGAACCGGTGCCGATGCCGGCCGATCACCCCCTTCTGGCCACCGATGGCGGCCCGATTGCCCTGGCGAGCCGCCAGCTGCTGGCCCGCGCCCACCAACTGATCCGCGATAACGGAGACTCCGCATGAGCCCTTTCCACCTTGCTATCCCGGTTGATGATCTGGCCGCCGCCCGGCAATTTTACGGTGCGGTGCTGGGTTGCCCCGAGGGTCGATCATCGGAAAGCTGGATCGATTTCGATTTCCGCGGCCATCAGCTGGTGGTGCACAAGGCGCCGCGATCGGCCGTGGTGCGCAATCCTGTGGATGGCGATGCCGTGCCAGTGCCGCATTTCGGCCTGGTGCTGGATTGGGCCAGCTGGGAATCGCTGGCGACCCGCATCAAACACGCCGGCCTGGCCTTTGAAATGGAACCGCACGTGCGATTTGCCGGCAAACCGGGGGAGCAGGGCACGTTCTTCCTGTTTGATCCAGCCGGCAATGCGCTGGAATTCAAGGCGATGCGGAACCCGGAAAATCTGTTCGCCAAGCAGGGGTGACAATCAACGGGCAGGGCATGTCGCCACACGGGGCTAACAATCACCCGCTTCTGGGCTAAAGCCCGCTCATGCGTCATGACACCCCCTCCGCCGGCCCGGCGGTGGCTGCCCCCGTTCTGGCAGCCACCGGGCTGGCGCGCGCCGTGCCACTGGCCGGTGGTGGGCAGCGCAGCTTGTTTTCAGGCGTGAACATCGCGCTGGCGCCCGGTGAGGTGGTGGCGATCACTGGCGAATCCGGGGTGGGAAAATCGACCCTGCTGAACGTGATTGCCGGGCTGGATGCGCCCGATGCCGGCAAAGTGCTGATCGGCGGCAAGGACGTCGCCGCGCTGGCCGAGCCTGAGCGGGCGGCACTGCGGGCATCGGCGCTGGGCTTCGTGTTTCAGGCTTTCCACGTATTGCCGCACCTTTCGCTGGCGCGAAACGTGGCGCTGCCGTGCCTGCTGGCCGGCATGAACGCCGCCGATGCGCTGGCCCGGGCCGAGGCAACACTGGTGGAGGTCGGGCTGGGCGGGCGCGGGACGGATTGGCCGGCGGTGCTGTCGGGCGGGGAATTGCAGCGGGTCGCCATTGCCCGCGCGCTGGTGCATCGGCCTGGGCTGGTGCTGGCTGATGAACCCACCGGCAATCTTGATCCTGAAACAGCCGGCCGCATTCTCGATCTGCTGCTGAATGAGGCGCGGTACCGCCGGGCCGCCGTGCTGATCGTCACCCACAGCGAGATGGTGGCGGCCGCAGCCGACCGCGTGCTGCGCCTGTCGGCTGACGGCCTCACGCCGGCTTGATGCACAGCTGGGTGCCAACACGCTGGCTTATTGCCGGCGAATGGCGCGCGCATCCGGTGCGGATGGGCCTGGCTGTGCTGGCGATTGCGGTGGGTGTGGCGCTGGGTTTTGCCGTCCACCTGGTCAACAGCGCGGCGCTGGCCAGTTTTGGCCGGGCGGTGGCCAGTGTGCAGGGCCGGGCCGATGTATCGGTGCGGGCGCGATCGGCGGCGGGGCTGAACGAGGCGCTGTATCCGAAACTGGCGGGGTTGCGCCACGTGCAGGCGATCAGCCCGGTGGTGGAATTGCCGGCGAGTTGGGGCAAGCTGGCGCGGCCGGGTTCTGAAGCGCGCGGCGGCCGCTTCACCCTGATCGGCCTCGATCCGCTGCGCGCGATGGCAGTGACGCCGGGCCTTGTTGGCCTATCGCGGGCGGGCCAGTCGGGGGTGGGCAGCCGGCCGCAGTGGCAAGGCGATGCGATCTGGCTGTCGCCGGCATTGCTGCGCACGACCGGGCTGCAACCCGGCGCAAAATTCACGCTCACCGCCGCTGGTCGGCAGGCGCGTTTTACCGTGATGGGTCGGCTGGCGGCAGCGGGCGACGAAGCGCAGATCGCCGTGATCGACATTGCCGAGGCGCAGTGGCGTTTTGGCCAGTTGAGCCGGCTGCACCGGCTGGATCTGAAACTGGCGGAAGGCGCCGGCGCGCGCGCGGCGGTGGCGGCGGCGCTGCCCGCTGATGCCGTGCTGGCGACGCCCGAAGCCGAAGCCAGCCGGGCTGACGCGCTCAGCCGGGCCTATCGCGTCAATCTGGGCATGCTGGCGCTGGTGGCGCTGCTCACCGGCGGGTTCCTTGTGTGGTCGGCGCAGGCGCTCAGCGTGGCGCGGCGGCGGCCGCAGTTCGCGCTGCTTGGTGTGCTGGGCCTGCCACGGGCCGGGCTGGTGCGGCAACTGCTGGCCGAAGGGCTGCTGCTCGGGCTGGCCGGCGCGGTGCTGGGCGTGACGCTGGGATATGGGCTGGCGACCCTGGTGGTGGAGCAATTTGGCGGCGATCTGGGAGGCGGCTATTTTAACCGGGCGCAGGCGCGGTTGGGCTTTGATCTGGTGGCGGCGCTGGGTTTTGGCGGGTTGGGGCTGGCCACCGCGCTGGCTGGCAGCATCGCCCCGGCGCTGGCAGCGGCGCGCACGGCCCCGGCGCAGGCGCTGAAGGGCCTGGGCGATGCACCCGATCCGGCGCAGGCACCGCGTGCCTGGCCCAGCCTGGCCTTGCTGGCGGCCGGCGGATTGGCAGCGCTGGGGCCGCCGCTCTTTGGGTTGCCGCTGCTCGGCTATGTCGCGATGGCACTGCTGCTGGCGGGCGGCGTGGCGTTGATGCCGGCACTGGCGCGGGTGGCGCTGGCACCGTTGGCGCGGGCTGGTAGCGCCTGGCTGCCGCTCGATCTGGCGGTGCGGCGGTTGTGGGGCGTGCCGCAGGCGGCGGGGCTGGCGCTGTCGGGCATTGTGGCTTCCACGGCGCTGATGGTGGCGATGGCAGTGATGGTCGCCAGTTTCCGGCAGAGCGTGGATGATTGGCTGGTCGCGGTGCTGCCGTCTGATCTGTATCTGCATCTGGAAGCCGCCGAAGCCGGCGGGCTGGCCCCGGCCGATCAGGCGCGGCTGGCGCAGGTTCCCGGGTTGGCCAGCGTGCGGTTCCAGCGGGTGATTTCGGTGCGGATCGATCCGGCGCGGCCAGCAGTTTCGGTGATGGCACAAAGCGGTGATCACAACATGCCGCTGATCACGTCCACCGATGCGCCAGCGCCGGCCGGCACCACCCGCACCCTGATCTCGGAACCGCTGGCCTGGCTTTACGGCTGGCGGGTGGGTGAAGTGCACAGCCTGGTGATCGGCGGCCAACCGCGCCGCCTGTTCGTGGCCGGCACCTGGCGCGATTATGCCCGGCAATGGGGCGCGGTCATGCTGCCGCTGGAGGATTATCGCCGCCTCACCGGCGATGTGAGCGCCACCGAGGCCGCTTTTGAACTGCAGCCCGGCGCCGATGCCCATACCGTGCAGAACGCCTTGCAGGCGGCGCTGCCAGCCGCCGTGCAGGGCCAGGCGCAGTTTGGCCGCCCGGCAGAGATGCGGGCCGTTGCGCTGACCATTTTCGATCGCAGCTTTGCCGTCACCTATGCGCTGGAGGCGATGGCCATCATCATCGGCCTGATCGGGGTGGCGACCAGTTTTTCAGCGCAGGTGCTGGCCCGGATGCGGGAATTTGGCATGTTGCGCCATGTGGGTGTGCCGCGCCGGCAGATCTTGCAGATGCTGGGGCTGGAAGGGGCGGGTCTGGGCCTGATCGGGGCGCTTTCCGGCTTGTCGCTGGGGCTGGTGATGGCGCTGGTGCTGGTGCGCGTGGTCAACCCGCAAAGCTTCCACTGGACGATGGATCTGGCGCTGCCGTGGCCGCTGCTGGCTGGGTTGGTGGCGGCGCTGGTGGCCTGCGCTGGCGGCACGGCCGTGATTGCCGGGCGGCGGGCGTTGAGCGGCCAGGCGCTGCTGGCCGTGCGGGCGGATTGGTGATGCGGGCGCTCGCCTTGCTGTGCCTGCTGCCGCTGCTGCTGGCGGCGACGTTTGCGCCGGTGCGGCCCGGCGTGGGCTTGCGCTTTCCGGCCGATCACGGCGCCCATCCCGATTTCCGCACCGAATGGTGGTATGTCACCGGCTGGCTGAACACGGCGCAGGGCAAGCGGGGCTTCCAGATCACCTTTTTCCGCACGCGCCCCGATCTCGACACCAAAAACCCTTCCGCCTTTGTGCCGCATCAGGTGATCTTTGCCCATGCCGCGCTGGCCGATCCGGCGCATGGCAAGCTGCGCCATGCCGCCCGGATCGCACGGGCGGGCTTTGGCCTCGCCAATGCGCGGGTGGGCGATATGGATGTGGCACTTGATGATTGGCGGCTGTGGCGCGGCAAGGATGGCCGGCTGCACGCGAAACTGGCTGGTGCGGGCTTTGCCTTCGATCTGGCCTTCACGCCCACACAAGCCGTCATCCTGCAAGGCCAAGCCGGCTTCAGCCAAAAGGGGCCAGCGCCAGCTGCGGCCAGCCATTATTACAGCTGGCCGCAGCTGGCGGTAACCGGCCGGCTGAACGGGCAAGCCGTCACCGGCACCGCCTGGCTTGACCGCGAATGGTCGAGCACATTGATGAATGCCCGCGCTGTTGGCTGGGATTGGCTGGGCCTGAACATGGACGATGGCAGCGCCGTCACCCTGTTCCGCATGCGCGACAAGGCAGGCGCGGCGCTGTGGGCCGG
>NZ_JANPML010000228.1:0-3521 GCF_031422795.1 Sandarakinorhabdus sp. | reverse complement strand
GGTTGGCAGCCGCGGTTTCAGGCAGTTTCGACGGGATCTGATCGATCTTCCAGCGCCATTTGAGCCGCGTCGCCGCGGTCAGCGGCACATCGACATCGCGGGTGAGGATGCCGGCGTTCTTTTGGGTGTGGACGTGCATTTGGGTTTTGGGACCGCCCTCGCCCGTTTGGCGCTGCACGATGCGATAGATATCGGCCGGGCCCAGCACCGCGAGTTCGGGCAGATAGGCCCAGCCTTCCGGCGGCGTTGCGAGGCCGGGCTTGGCGGCCGGGACGACGTTCGGCACAGCGTCTTGTGCGGACAAACTGGTCGCTGCAAAGGCCATCAGGCCGGCCATCAGCGGCAAGGCAAAGCGCATTGGTGCTGTCATTAGCGTCCCCCCGGATCATGTTGAACGAACGCCAACGCACCACGCCGCTCCGTTGGAAGCAGAGGCAGCCTGAGCTTATGCCTTTACCCCGAAATGGCAATATCCATCGATTGTTCCCCATGCGCATGGCGGCGGCGTGAAACAGGACAGGCGCTCCGCCCATTCGATCCGAACACGTCCGGCGCTGGTATGGGGGGCTGACCAAACGGGGGATCGTTGGCCAGGCAACGTAAAATCTGCATCGGTCAGGGCGAGGCCGCAGTGGCCATGCGCGCGCCCGCACCGAAATGCCAACACGTTACAGGAAGAAAAATTGATGCGTATTCTGGCTCTGTGGCTTTGCCTGGCTTCGCAGACGGCGTTGGCCGCAACCGAAAACGCAACCTGGATTGTTCGCACCACCATGTGGGGCAACAACAGCTATGCCACGCTGACGCTGTCTGATGCCGATGGCAGGCTTTCCGGCAGCCTGGATGGCGACAAGGTCGATGGCGAGAAGGCGGGCGACACGGTTCGCTTCACGGTCACGGATCGATCCGGCAACCGCTCCATCTTCACCGCCAAGGCGACGGGCGACACGATGATCGGTTCAACTGATGCACCCGATACGAACGACCGGGCCGCTCGCGCGATCCACGGTTTCAGCGCCCGCCGTGTGCCAAACCGCCCCAACGGCCCGCCGCGCATCGTGGATTTCCAGCCGCAGGATTATTCCAACAGTTTTGATCCGCATCGAACGCCGGTTCTGACCATCTGGCCGGGCGATACGGTGCGCACGACCACGGTTGATTCCGGCGGCGTGGATGCTGCGGGCAAGACGCGCGCGCTGTACGGCAATCCGCAAACCGGGCCGTTCTTCGTGGCGGGCGCGCAGCCCGGCGACACGCTGGTCATCCGGATAAACCGCCTCAAGCTCAGCCGCGACTATGCCGACAGCCTGGATATGATCGTGCGGCGGGCACAAGGCACATCGCTGGCGCCCCGTGCGACGGCGTTGGGGCAGCCGGTCCGCTGGACGATTGATCGCAACAAGGGCGTAACCTCGCCGGATACACAAGGCGGGCGGCTGCGTGACATTGCCTTGCCTGTTCGTCCCATGCTGGGTGGGCTGGCCGTTGCGCCGGGATATGATGCGCCGCCCATATCTGCCGGCGATACGGGCAGCTTTGGCGGCAATATGGATTTCAACGAAGTGGTGGAAGGCAACAGCGTGTTGCTGCCGGTGCAGCAGCCAGGCGCGCTGCTGTATCTTGGCGACGCCCATGCGTTGCAAGGCGACGGCGAGATGGCACAATATGGCCTGGAAACGTCGATGGCGGTCGAATTCACGGTCGATCTGATCAAGGGCAAGGCCATCAACACGCCTCGCGTGGAATCGCCGACCCAGATCATGGTTCTGGGGCAGGCAGGCTCGCTGGATGAAGCGCTGCGTTCGGCGACAACCGGAATGGTTGATTGGTTGGCCCAGGATTATGGCCTGACTCCGTCGGAAAGCGCACAATTGCTGGGCAGCGTGGTCAAGCTGGAGATCGCCAATCTGGCCGGCCGCAGCGTTGGGGTGGCGGCCAAGCTGGACAAGCAAATTCTGGCGAGGATCAAACCCAGCAAGCCGTAACGGCCGCGCCAAGTATCAACGCCAAAGATCAACGCCAACGGGCAGCCGAAGGCCCCGCTTTACCCAACCCGCCCCGCCTGCCGCCGTAACATGTTGAGCAGGACGATGCCGATCACGATGCAGGCAGCGATGGCCGCCAGGCCCACATCATAGCTGCCGGTGGCATCTCGGGAGACACCCAGCGCGCTGGTGCTGAAGAAAGACCCGAACTGGCCCATGGTGTTCACCGCCGCAATGCCAACCGCGCGATAGCGTTCGTGCAGCGTTTCCGACAGTGCAGCAAAGAACACCGGCTGCGACGGCAGCCACAGCGCAAAGATCAGCACGACAGCGATAATGGCCGGCGTCGCGGATGTCGCCAGCGCCAGCAGGGCAAAGGCGGCGGCAACCAGCGTCCACGGCACGATCATATGCCAGTATCGTTCCTGCCGGCGATCACTGTGCCAGCCCAGGCTGAGCAGCATGATCACACCGATCACCCCGCCAGCAACGGTGAGATTGCCGATGCTGCTGATATCCATGCCGGTTTTGGCGGCGATGATCGTCGGCATGGAATTATAATAGGCGTTGACCGTACCGACATAGAACAGCCAGACGAAGCCGGCTGTCAGCACCCGTCGGTCGGTAATCGCCTTGAACAGGCTTTCATGGGCGCTGCCGTTGGTTGCGGCAGCATCGGCGGCCAGCGCGCCGGTCAGCCAGCGGCGTTCGTCGGCCGCCAGCCAGCCGACCTTGTCGGGCGAATCCGGCAGATAGCGGAAGATGATCAGCCCCATCAGCAGCGCCGGCCCGCCTTCGATCAGGAACAACCATTGCCAGCCATGCAGGCCCATCACGCCGTCCAGGCCCAGGATCGGCGGCGATACCAGCCCCATCACGATCGATGTGATCGGCTGTGCCACATAAAATCGGCTCACCACCCGGCCACGCCACTGGGCCGGAAACCAGATGCTGGCATAATAGAGGATGGCCGGGAAAAAGCCGGCTTCGGCGGCACCAAGCAGGAAGCGCACGATGTAGAAGTGCATCGGAGTCGTCACGAACATCTGCGCCGCCGACAATATCCCCCAGCTGATCATGATCCGCGTGACCCACACGCGCGTGCCGAACCGCATCATCGCCATGTTCGACGGCACTTCCAGCAGGGCATAGCTGATGAAGAAAATGCCGCCGGCAAAGCCATAGACCGTGGCCGTGAAGCCCAGATCGGCATTCATGGTTTCAGCAGCAAAGCTGATGTTGATGCGATCCACGATGGCGATCAGATAGGCGATCAGCAGGAACGGCAACAGCCGCAGCTGCGCCTTCTTCATCACCCGTTCCGGCAGGCCGGGGGCAACGTCGCCCATCGTTTCATCGATCATGCCCGTCGCCCCCGCTGGCTTGGGTTTAGGCGATTGCCCGGTCCTGTCCAGCCGGCGGCCTCATGCCACTGGCCGGCCGCCCAGTGTTTCCGACAGTTTCGCGGCGATGGCCGTGCGGGCCCGGGCGGAAAGCGCCTTGCGGTCGGGCAGATCGGCGGGGCTGAAGGGTTCC
>NZ_JANPML010000227.1:0-10028 GCF_031422795.1 Sandarakinorhabdus sp. | reverse complement strand
CGGGCCTGCTGTTGAAGCCAAAGCTTGTGATCCGACCGAGAACCGGCGTGTTTGGCAAATTGTTGTCGATGGCCGCCGAGAAAGTCCACGCATTGCCGACAAAGCCAGTCAGCGTAAAAGTGATCGCAGCCGCGAGGCCAGGTTGTTCAACCTCATCAACGATGCCGTTGAAATTGTAAGTGAAGGCCTTGCCCACATCAGCCGTCGTGACCGTGATCGGCGAGTTCACCAGCGGTACCGCCGCAGCCGCCGGAAGTGCAGCAAACCCAAGGCTTGCCAAGGCACCAGCCAGGAGAATCATATTTTTCATCGTCTTGTCCCTCGCAAAAGGCAACAGGCCCACCCTGTCACGAATCTATTCAGAATAATTGCATATTCGTAAACAAATAACAATTGGCATTAACGCACTCAACATGAATATTTTGCGTTGTTAACTTTTGGTTCGCTGAGTGACCAGCATGCATGGCCAAATGAACCGGCGCCAAAACAGGAAAGCCCGGTGCCGACAAATGCCGGCACCGGGCTTTGACCAATGCAGTATCAATCAGGCCGCGACAGCTGCCTGACGACGACGAGCGGCGAAGCCGACCATGCCGAAACCAACCAGCAGCATCAGCCAAGTGCCCGGTTCCGGAACGGTGGCGGTGAAGTCACCCGAACCGCGCGCCGTGAAGTTCTGGAAACGAACGGTGGACTGGCCACCAAGGCCGCATGAACCGATGCAGAAGCCCGGGATCACGTTGGCGAGGCTGATCGAGAAATCGGTCAGCTGGGTCGGCGGGAAGGCCAGGAAATCGCTCGTGACGCCCGAGAAGCCATCACCCGGGATCGACACCAGCGCGTTGCCGGCGGTGCCGGGCACGGTCGCCGTCATTTCACCACCAGCGAAGCTGAGCGACAGGATGTTGCTGCCCGCAGCATAGACGGTCGAGCCGAGGACGAACGCAGCCGTGTTCGTGAACGACACGGTGCCGCCGGTGAAGGCCTGCGACCAGATATTGCCCGAGTTGTTCACGGCAAAGCTGGTGCCGGTGCCGCTGAATGACAGGTTTGCCGTCACGCCCGACACGAAGTTGCCAGAGAAATCTTCCAGCGTGACCAGCACAGACTTCGGCGTCACGGTCGAAAGCGACCAGCCAGCCGCGCCATTGTCTGCGTAAGTCAGGTTCGGGCCGCGCTGGTTGGCGGTGAAGCTGACGATCGAAACAGTTTGGGTGGCCTGTGCCGCCACCGGCATCAGGGCGAGCGCAGCGGCGGCGATCGCGGTCTTCAGAAACATACTCATAGCAGCAACTCCCTCGTTGGTTTTTGGCCCAGTCTGGAGATCGAAATGACCCCCCACCGCGAAAACACATGCAATATTCATACCAATTTAACGATTTTGAAAGTTTGCTCGTGATTCAAGCGGCTTAACCATTTCTTGCCATCAGGTTAATTTTACAAAGTGTAAAGCTTTCCGACAGTTTTCATGGTTAATCCACGCATAACCATACCGCCGGCTGCCGCTGACGCGGACCGGAGATGGGGCCATTTCGGAGGGTTGGCAGCGCGGTTTCCGCCCAATCCGGATCGCACTTGGCGCGCGTGCGGGACGCCCCCGGCGCAATCGGGCGCATCGATCGAATACCGCGCCTGTGGCGGATCTAGCCGATCAGAAAGGCGACCAGCGCCCGCACCTTGGCCTGTCGCCATTGCGGCGTGGGCGCGGTCAGCCACCAGGCGCCGGCTGCCGGCTCGCCAGCATCAAGGGCGATGATGCGGCCAGCGGCAAGGTCTGCGGCGGCCAGCAACGCCGGCACCCGCGTCTTGCCCAACCCGGCCGCTGCCGCATCGATGGCAAGGCCAGGATCCGCCACGGTGAGTGCGCTTTCCACGCACGGCGTTTCGGGATCGAGCGGGTGGGCAATGCACGGCAGCGAATTGGGCGCGTCTGCCCCTGGGCCCGGTGCCGCCACCGTTATCAGCCGTTCTTCGCCCAGCGTGCGGCCATGAATGGCTTCGGCCTGCGGTTCGGCACCGAAATGGATGGCCAGATCGTGATTGGCCTGGGTGAAATCCATTTCGCCCGTTTCATGCGTGGCCAGGGAGAAGCGCAAATCGGGGTTCAGCCGGCCATATTCGGCCAAGCGGGCAGTGAGCCATTTGGCCACCAGCGCCCGCGGCGCCGCGATGGACAGCACCCGGCTGGATTGCCCGGCCTGCATCACCCGCACCGCCTCTTCAAAGGCGAGGAAGCCCTGCTGCAGTGCTGGCAGCGCCTGCTCGGCTTCGTGGGTGAGTTCTAGATTGCGGGTCAGGCGGCGGAACAATACCACGCCCAGCGTTTCTTCCAGCGCCCGGATCTGCTGGCCCACCGCGGCCGGCGTGACCGCCAGTTCATCGGCGGCGCGCGTGAACGACAGGTGGCGCGCGGCCGCTTCGAAGACGCGCAGGGCATTCATGGGCAGATGGGTGCGTTTCATGGGGAGACCATGGTTGGGCTGCGCCGGCACTTCAATGCCCGCACTTCAATGAACGGGCGGGCGGCCGACCGGCACTTCAAGCGCAAAGGCCGGAATGACGACCGTGAAACGCACGCCGTCTTCACCTGTCATCACATACCGGCCCTGCATGCGGCCCGATGTCGTGGCCAGCGGGCAGCCCGAAACATAGTCATAGGCGCCGCCGGGCGCGATCAGCGGCTGCACCCCCACGACGCCATCGCCTTCCACCTGTTCGGTGCGGCCATCGCCATCGGTGATTAGCCAGCGCCGCGCCATCAGCCGCACGGGCGTCGTGCCGCCATTTTCCACCCGGACGTGATAGGCCCAGACATAATAGCCGCGTTCAGGATCGGACTGATCGGGGAGATAGTGCGGCGCGACACGCACGGTGATGAAGCCGGTGGTTTCAGCGTAGGGGAAGATCTGGCCGATCATCCCGTCACAGGCCCGCAGATTTCAGCGCCTGATCAAGATCGTCGATCAGGTCGTCCACGTCTTCAAGGCCCACGCTCAGCCGCAACATGCCTTCGGTGATGCCCATTTCGGCCCGCACCGATTCTGATACGCTGGCATGGGTGGTGCTGGCCGGATGTGTCATCAGGGTGCGGGAATCACCCAGATTGTTGGAAATATCGATGATGGTGAGCGCATCGAGCAGCGCCTGCGCCTGGGGCCGACCGCCATCAAGGTGCATGGCGATGATGGTGCCGCCGGCTTTCATCTGGCGCAGCGCCAGTGCGTGCTGCGGGTGGCTGGGCAGGCCGGGATAAACCAGCCGCGGCACCCGGCTTTCCAGCCAGGCTGCCAGCTTCAGCGCGTTGTCGCACTGGCGGCGCACGCGCAGATCCAACGTTTCCAGGCTTTTCAGCACCACCCAGGCGTTGAACGGCGACAGGTTCGGCCCGGTGTGACGCGCAAAGGCCAGATACGTGTCGTTGATCCATTTTTCGCTGCCCACCACGGCACCGGCCAGCACACGCCCCTGCCCGTCCATCAGCTTGGTGGCGCTGTAGGCGACGATATCGGCGCCAAGTTCCAGCGGGCGCTGCACGATCGGTGAGGCAAAGGCATTATCGACCATCACCAGCGCACCGGCATCGTGGGCGACATCGGCAATGGCCCGGATATCGCACAGGTCCAGCCCCGGATTGGTAGGTGTTTCCAGGAAAAAGGCCTTGGTGTTCGGCCGCCGCGCTTTCGCCCACGCGTCGACATCGCGGGCATCGACCGTGGTGGTTTCGATGCCAAAACGCGGCAGGATGGTATCGACCAGCACCCGGCACGATCCGAACAGCGCGCGGCCCGCCACCAGATGATCGCCGGCAGACAGGGTGGACATCAGCATGCCGGACATCGCTGCCATGCCAGTGGCGGTGGCGCGCGCGGCCTCGGCCCCTTCGATCAGGGCGATGCGCTTTTCCAGCATCTCCACCGTCGGGTTCTGCAGGCGGCTGTAGGTCATGCCCGGCCGTTCACCCCGGAAGCGCGCGGCGGCTTCCTCGGCATTGTCGTAGCAATAGCCGGAGGTCATGAAGATGGCTTCAGACGTTTCGCCCACCTCGGTACGCATGGTGCCGCCGCGCACCATCTGCGTGGCCGGGCGCCACTGCTTCACGAGTTCCATATCCTGGCCGGCGTTTCGTTTCATGCGAACCGCGATAAACCTGTGCTGGCCTTGGCGCAATGAAGCGCTGCTTGATGTTGCCAAAGCGTCACATGTTGTTGACGATGAATGTCAATCGACGGTTGCAGTGCCGGCCTTGTCGCCCTGCACGATCAGCAGATACATCACCGGCGTCACCACGCGGCTGAGCACGGTGGACGACACCAACCCGCCGATGATCACCCACGCCAGCGGCGAATACAGGCCAGAGCCGGACAGCGCCAGCGGCAGCAGGCCGCCAATGGCCGTCACGCTGGTCAGCAGCACCGGCAGGAAGCGCACCTCGCCGGCCTCTTCAATGGCTTCCCGCAGCGGCCGCCCGGCCTCTCGCAGTTGCGTGGTGAAATCGACCAGCAACAGGCTGTTCTTGATCTCGATGCCGATCAGCGCGACGAAACCGATGACAGCGGTGTAGCTGAGCGAATTGCCGGTGAGGAACAGCGCCACAATCCCGCCGAACAGGCCGAGCGGGATGACGCCGGCCACCACCAGGGTTTCGCGGAAACGACCGAACTCGATCACCAGCACGGCCAATATGCCAAACACCGCCAGCGCAATAATCGGTCCCAGCCCGCCAAAGCTGCGCGAGGCGGTTTCGGCCTCGCCGCCCACTTCAAAGCGATAGCCATAGGGCAGCTTTACCTGCGCCTGCAGCGCATCGATCACCGCCCGGTTGACCTTGGCGGTGAGAAAGCCTTCGCCCACCTGGCAATCGACAAACACCACCCGGTTCTGGCGCACGCGGCTGATCTGCGGCGGGGCTGAATCAAGATAGGGTGTGGCGATCTCGCGCAGTGGCACCGGGCCCCGGCTGCCCTGCACATACACTTTGTCCAGCGCCGCAATATTGTGGCGCTCGGCCAGCGGCAGCCGCACCACGACATTATAGCTGTCGCCTTCCACATCGCGGAAGCGCCCGGCATTCTCGCCCGCCAGCGCCAGCCGCAGCGCCCGGCGCGGCGCCCCGGGGGCAACACCCAGCAGCGCGGCCTTGTCGGTATCGAGACCCAGATTGAGCCGCGGCTGATCCACGGCCACGGCATTGCGCACATCGCGCGTGCCCGGAACCTTGCGCATCACGCGTTCCGATTCGGCAGCGAGCCGCTTCAGCACATCCAGTTCCGGGCCGATGATCCGCATCTGGATGGGCGCATCGATGGGTGGGCCGTTCTTGAAGATCTTCACCACATATTGCGCATCGGGCAGCAGTTCCAATCGGCTGCGCAGCCGCTGCACCAGCGCCGGGCCGCCAAATTCATCCCATTCCTTCAGCACCACCAGCACTTCGCCGATGCTGCTGCGCTGATCGTTGTTGGACTGGTTATAGAAGATGCGCGGATTTGCGCGGCCAACATTGCTCAGCACCGCCGTCACGGCGGGTTCATCCTTCAGTGCGGCTTCGACCTTGCGCACGGCGGCATCGGTGGCAGGGATGGCGGTGCCCTCGCTGGCTGTCACCTGCACCAGGAAATAGGGCGTTTCGGCCGGCGGAAACAGGCTCGATCCGATCAGCGGCACCAGCGCCAGTCCCGACAGGATCAGCAGGGTAGAGGCCAGCATGGCCTTCCACGGATTGCCCAGGCCCCAGTGCAGCACCGGCTGGTAAAAACGGTGGATGCCGCCGTTCACCGCCTGCAGGAACCGGTTGCCATGCTCGCCTTCCTCACGCGGCAGCATGCGGCTGGCGAGGAACGGCACGATGGTGAGCGAGACGACCAGCGACGCCGCCACGGTAGCCAACACTGCCACCGGCAGGCTGCGGGTGAATTTGCCGGCGCCTTCGGGCAACATGGTCAGCGGAAAGAAGGCAAACAGCAGCACAAAGGTGCAGCCGATCACCGCCACGGCAATCTGGTTGGTGCCATCAATGGCGGCCTGTTGGCGCGTTTTGCCCATGCGCAGGTGGCGCGAGATATTTTCGGCCACCACGATGCTGTCGTCCACCAGCAGGCCCAGCGCGATGATGAAACCCGAAATCGCCAGCTGGTTGAGGGTAAATCCGGTCCAGCTCAGCACCGCCACCCCCATGGCCAGCGACAGCGGCACCGAAACCATCACCACGATGCTGGCGCGCCAGCCCAACGGCAGCAGCGTGATCAGCACCAGGCCCAGCGCGATACCGAAATCCCGCCCCAGTTGCCCCAGCTTGCGGGCGATGTCGCCGCTCTGGTCAAAGCCGACTTCCAGCTTCACATCCGGCGGCAACTGGGCAGCGAAGGCATCGGTAATCTTCACGGCATCATTGCGGATATCCAGCACATTGAGGCCGTCCTTCTGGTTCATCGTCACCCAGATCGCGCGCTTGCCGTTGAGCCTGGCAAAATGCGGCTGTTCCTCATAGGCCCAGCCCACCTCGGCAATATCCTTCACCCGCACGATACGGCCATCCTGCGCGCGCACCGGTTCATCGGCGACATCGGCCACCGCCTTGTAGGCGCCGCCGGCCTGCACGTTCAGCCGAGTGCCGCCCGATTGCACGGCACCGGGCGGCAGATCCTGGCCGCCACTGCGCAGCGCGTCGGTCACCGCCGTGGCTGGAATCCCCAACTGCGCCATGCGCCCGGTATCAAGCGCCACCCGCATTTCCGGGGTGGGCAGCGCCCAGATGCGCGTACCGCGCACACCTGAAACGGCGTTCAGCTGCTCGCGCAGATCCTGCGCCAGCTTTTCCAGCCGGCGATAACTGGCCGTTTCCGACACCAGTGCAATCTGCAGCACGGCGGCTTCGGTGGTGCGGAATTTCTGGAATTCCAGCCGCGCAATGCCGGCTGGCAAGGTCTGGCGGATGGCGTTCACCTCGCGCACCACCTCGTCATAATTCTTTTCGGGGTCGCCATCCCAGCCGAATTCAGCGGCAATCACCGCGGTCGAATCCGTGGCGTTGGATTGCACCTTCACGATGCCATCCAGCCCCTGCAGCACATCCTCGATCGGCTTGGCGATGGTGGATTCCATGTCGGCCGGTTCGGCGCCCGGCAGGGTCACCACCACCAGCACGTTGGGCGCGGTAAAGTGCGGATCCACCGATCGCGGGATGGTCAGAAACGCCGAGGTGCCCAGCGCCGCCAGCGCCAGAAACACCACCAGCGTGATCTGCCAGCGCTGAATGGCAAAACGGATGATGGCGTTCATTTGCCAGCCTGTTTCTGGCCGGCCAGTTCGATCACCTGGCCATCGCGCAACCGGTCGATGCCCGTGGTCACCACCCGGTCACCTGGCTTCAGGCCCGCCGTCACCACCACGCCGGCGTCGCTCACCGGGCCCAACGCCACCAGCCGCTGCCGCACGCGGCGCGTCACCGGCTCCAGCACATAAACAAAGCCTTCATCGGCGCGCGCCGCAAATACCGCCGCCGCCGGCACACTGATCGGCGCGCCCGGTTCGGCCGGGCCCAGGGTCAATCGGGCGCTGCCGATCTGGCCAGAAGCCAGCCGCGAATCAGCGGGCAATTTCACTTCAACGCGGAAGGTGCCGGTGCCGTCGTCCCCGCGCGCACCCACTTCGCTCACGGTGCCGGCCAGCACCACGGCGCCCAGCGCCGGAATGGTCACGGTGGCAGGCTGGCCCTGCCGCACCCGCGCTACGTCACGATCAGCCAGCGGCAGGCGCAACACAAAGCCTTGATTCATTTCGCCAATGGTCAGAACAGCCTGGCCGGGCTGGGCGATCTGGCCCGGTTCGCCCGGCCGCGCCAGCACGATGCCGGATGCCGGCGCCCGCAGCACAGCCAGCGACACATCAAAGCCGGCGGCCCGCGCCCGTGCCTGCGCCGCCACCATCGTCGCCCGCGCCTGCTCCACCCGCGGCGCCGTCACCCAGCCCTTGGCAAACAGATCTTCCGACCGCTTCACATCGGCCCGCGCCCGCACCACTTCGGCCGCTGCAGAGGCCTGATTCGCCCCCAGCGCCGTCGTGTCGAGCCGCGCCAGCAACTGGCCGGCCTGCACCCGATCGCCTTCGCGCACCATGATGGCGGCAATACGCCCCGGCGTGTTGAATGCCAGCGGCGTCTCCCGCTTCAACCGCACGGTGCCGGCCACTTCGAGTTCGGATACGCCGCTGACCAAAGCCACGGACACCACGCGGACTGGCACAGCCGCTTCAGGCACTGGGGGCGGCGCGGCCTTGTCACCGCACGACGCGAGCGCAAGGGCGAACAGCGAAACCAGAATGACAGGGGGAGTTCGAACCGCGAAGGCCGCCTGAGGGACATCGTGTGCCATGGTGCCTGCCGCCCTTTTCCCGCCAGCTTGACCGGCAGTTTTGATCCGGGACAAGACTTAGCTCGTGGCGGCGACGGCTGGCAAGTTTTTTTGAGCCCTGCTCAATTTCTGCTCAATTTGTCGCATCCGCCGCTGCCACCGTCGCCCGCGTTCGAGCATATTGGGTGGCAGCAGCAAACACGCAGCGGCAGCTCAGGCCGCTTTTTCAGTCATTTATCACCAGGGCGCAGATGGTCATCGCCACGCCCTCGTCATCGGCCGTGCCGGGCTCCACCACAGCTTCCGCCACGATCTGCCCCGGGATGCTGATGGCCTCCTGCGGCAGACGCT
This sequence comes from Sandarakinorhabdus sp., assembly GCF_031422795.1. Taxonomy (GTDB): domain Bacteria; phylum Pseudomonadota; class Alphaproteobacteria; order Sphingomonadales; family Sphingomonadaceae; genus Sandarakinorhabdus. The sequence continues at coordinate 1,329 of NZ_JANPML010000227.1, read as the reverse complement.
CACCCAATGCGGCCAAGGCAGCCGCCGCTCCCGGGCCATCGAACCGCACATCCAGTTCATGGCGCGTGCCGGTCAGGGTCAGGCTGGCCCAGTCCCGTGCCCGCAGTTCTTCGATCACCAGCCGCGCGCCCAGCGGCGCGGCAATGGCGGCGGCCGCCCGCAGGATGGCGGCCTGGGCACGATCACAATGCGGTCGCATGGTTACTCTCCTTCCGGCTGTTGGCAGCGCGGGTGTTCACGCCGATCTGGGCATCGGTGCGGGCAATATGAGCCAGCACACGTTCTCTGGTTGCAGCCCGCGGTTCACGACCGCGGCGCAAATCGAACACAAAACGCGGATCACCGGTCACCAGCCGGCCAAAACGCGAGGGTGGTACGCTGTGAGCGCGCAAATGACGCTCCACGACAGGCAACAAGCTCATGTCGTTCACTCCCTATTCGGATTGGACACAATATCAGCTTATCCCTCGCGATTCGGCTGATACCCCACTTTATTCCTACTGAAATCCTACTAGTCTAGGTAAAAAACAGTGCTATAGGCCCTTTATGGGCTTGGAGAGGAGGCCCATACCTATGGACAGCACCGCCATCCGGTCACGGTTGGACGCGCTGATCGCATCGCGTGGCGAGGATTATGCCTCGCTCTCACGCCTGCTCGGTCGCAATGCCAGCTATATTCAGCAGTTTATCAAACGCGGCGTGCCGCGCCGCCTGTCGGAATCAGACCGGCGCATCCTGGCCGGCCACTTCGGCATCGCCGAACATCTGCTCGGCGGGCCGGCCGATGAAAGCCGCGCCATCCTGCCGCGCCCCGGCCTGGCCCGCGCCGCCGATGATTATGTGCTGATTCCCCACTATCAGGTCCGCGCCTCCGCCGGGCCCGGCACTCTGCCCGAAACCGAGCAGCCTGCCGCCCGAATCGCCTTCCAGGCCGGCTTCATCCGCGATCTCGCCCACTCACCACCCGAATCGCTGGCCCTGCTGTCGGTCGAAGGCGATTCGATGCTGCCCACCCTCGCCCACGGCGATCAGATCCTCATCGACACCCAGGATCAATCCGCCGCCCGCGACGGCATCTACGTACTGCGAGTCGATGATGCCCTCCTCGTCAAACGCCTCTCCCTGAACCCCGCCACCCGCCGCCTGACCATCAATTCCGACAACGACGCCTATCCCAGCTGGCCCGATTGCGACCCCAGCGCCATCCACATCATCGGCCGAGTCGTGTGGGTAGGACGGAAATTGAGCTGAGCGAAGGCAAGTTCCTTTTTGGGGGAAAGGAAGATAGGGCCTCCGGCGGGCAGGGACGCAGTCCCTGCACCCGTTCGT
>NZ_JANPML010000226.1:0-1829 GCF_031422795.1 Sandarakinorhabdus sp. | reverse complement strand
TAGGCGGGAACGAGGGGCGAGATGCCGGCGGGATTGATGGCGCTGCGATCGGCATAGGCCGGGCGGGCCGGCAGGGTGATGGGTTCGAACCAGGTCGGGCGGATGAACTGGCTGCCCGGCGATGCGGCCTTCACTTCGGCTGCAAAACGGTTCTGGTCGCTGGTGATGGCTTCGGATGGCTTGGGGTTGCCATAGGCGTCGGCATGGGTGGGCAAGACGACGGCGGGATAGTTGAGGGCGCGCATCAGGCGGGGCGTGAATTGATGGATTTCGAGGCGCTGCGAATTTGAGCCCACGAGCGCGATATCGGGATGGAGGCCGGCCATTTCGCGTTCGATGAAGTTCATCGAGCCCATGATGAGGACTTCGTGGCCGCCGAGGCGCAGCAGATAGGCAACGCTGCCGCCTTCAACGAAATCCTTGCGGAGCAGCGGTGCCTTGAGCCCGGACGGCGCATTGCCGGTGATGCCGCGGCCGTTGTTGAAATAATGCTTGTCGTCGAGCGCGCTGTGGATGCTGGGGATGACCTTCAAGGAGAAATCCTCGAAATCATAATCCTCGCCGCCAATCACGGTGATCAGCTGCTTTTCGGGCACGGCATAGGCGCGGGCGAGGTTGGCCGTGGTTTCGCGGCCGATGATGGTGGCGCCGGTCTTGTTGGCAACCGTGCCGGCGTCGAGCGCGTGATCGGAATGGCCGTGGGTGACAAGGATATAATCGGCGCGGGGGATGTGTTTTTCGATGAGCGCGAGATCGGGCGCGTAAAGTTCGTCGGGGGTCGGGGTTTTGGCGCCGGGGGCCCAGCGGGCGAATTGGGTCACGAACGGGTCGACAAGGATGGTCTTCTTGCCGTCGGTGATCTCCCACCCGGCATTGCCAAGATAGGTCAGCCGGATTTCGCCGGGCTTGAGGGCAGGCGGCGGTGCAGCGGCAGTGAGCGCCAGTGCCAATGCAGCGAGCAGGATTGGAAAACGCATGATGTCACCCCCCGAGTTAGCTTTAGGCTAGCAGAGGTGCAGGAGGCGTCAAACGCTGAGATCAGGGCCTCAGCCCGCCGGCGCCATCCTACCCCCGCCCCTGCCCCCAGAAGGCTTCGGAAAATGCCGGGGTGTAGGCATTTTCCGGATCGGCGCGCACCATGGCATCGAGGCGTTGGGCGTCTTCGCCGATCAGCAGGCGCCAGCGGCCGGCCTTCACGCCATCGAGGATGATGGTGGCGGCCTGGGCGGCGGTGGTTGGGGCAGTGTCGCGGAAATTGGCGTTCATGGCTTCGGTCAATTGTTCGTCGGTCATGCTGCTCACGTCCATGCCTTGCCGTTGCATCAGCGCCCGTGTGTCGGCGTGGCCGGCGTTCATCCGCAGCGAATTGCCAAGGATTTCAGTGCCGATATGGCCGGGCATCACCACCGAACAGTGGATGTGCGGCGCGTTGACCGCCAGATCGGCCATCAGCGCTTCGGTAAAGCCCTTCACGGCGAATTTGGCCGCGCTGTAGGCCGTGTGGACGGTGCCGGGGCCAAGCGTGGCCCAAAAGCCGTTGATGCTGGAGGTGTTGATGATGTGGCCGGCATCGGCGGCCTGCAGCAGCGGCATGAAGGCGCGCACACCGTGTAGCACGCCGTAAAAATTGATGGCGAACGTGCGTTCCCAGGCCTCGCGGGAACCGTTCACGAAACTGCCGCCGCCGCTGATGCCGGCATTGTTAAACAGCAGGTGGATGCGATCGGTTTCCATTTCGGCGCGCACGCTATCGGCCCAGGCGTTCATTTGCGCTTCGATCGACACATCGGCAACGAAGGTGGAAACGCGCGTGCCTTGCGGTGCGCCGG
>NZ_JANPML010000225.1:0-3713 GCF_031422795.1 Sandarakinorhabdus sp. | reverse complement strand
GCCAACCCGCGCCGCGCGGCTGGCCCGCAGCCATGGCCGGGCGTTTTCCGCCAGCTATCGTGCCCAGCACCAACCGGCCGAAGCCGCCGCCGACATCATGGCGCTGGCCGACCTGTCGGACGAGAGCCAGCGCAGCGTGCGCCTGCTCGCCAGCGCTGTGCCCAGCGCCACAAACTGCCAGGTCCGGCTGAAAATCTATCGCCTGGGCCGCATCATCCCGCTGTCGGAAGCGGTGCCGGTGCTGGAGAATTTCGGCCTGCGCGTGATCGAGGAATATCCTTTCGATCTGGCCAACGGCCAATTGGGCTGGGTGCATGATTTCCTGGCCGAAGTGCCCGATGCGGCGATGCTGGCCGATCTGCCCGGCCTGGCCAGCCGCGTCGCGCCAGCGTTGACCGATGTGCTGACCGGCGCACAGGAAAATGACGGTTTCAACGCGCTGATCCTTGCCTGCGGGCTGGATGCCGGCGAAACGGCCCTGCTGCGGGCCTGGTTCCGCTATCTGCGCCAGACCGGTGTCACCTATGGCGTGATGACGGTGGTCGATGCGCTCAAGCGTTATCCGGACATCACCCGCGATCTGGTGGCGCTGTTTGCGGCGCGTTTTGGCCCCCAAGCAGCGCAGAGCGCTGCGACCACTGCCGATTCTGTGGCCGACCGTGCGGCAGCACAGGCGGAGGTGCTGACCCGCATCGAAGCGGGCCTCGCCGATGTGGCCAGCATCGATGACGATCGCATCCTGCGCCTGATCCGCGCTGCCATGCTGGCTACGCTGCGCACCAATTTCTATGTGCCGGGCGGGCCGGAGGCGATGGCCTTCAAGATCGATTCGCACCAGATGCCGGGCCTGCCGGCGCCGATCCCCTATCGCGAAATCTGGGTCTATTCCCCGCGCGTGGAGGGCATCCATTTGCGCGGCGGCCCGATTGCGCGTGGCGGCCTGCGCTGGTCTGACCGGCGCGACGATTTCCGCACCGAAGTGCTGGGCCTGGTGAAGGCGCAGAAGGTGAAGAACACCGTGATCGTGCCGACCGGCGCAAAGGGCGGTTTCTATCCCAAGCAGCTGCCGCCAGCATCGAACCGGGATGCATGGCTGGCGGAAGGCACCGAATCCTATCGGGTCTATATTCGCGCGCTGCTGTCGATCACCGACAATCTGGATGTGGCCGGCACCGTGCTGCCACCCGATGGCGTGGTGTGCCATGATGCGCCCGATCCCTATCTGGTGGTCGCCGCCGACAAGGGCACTGCCACGTTTTCCGACACCGCCAACGCCATTGCTGAAAATCATGGCTTCTGGCTTGGCGATGCCTTCGCTTCGGGCGGCGGCAATGGTTATGATCACAAGGCGATGGCCATCACCGCCAAGGGCGCGTGGATTTCGGTGCAGCGCCATTTCCGCGAGCTGGGCACCGACGTGCAGAGCGAGACCATCCGCGTGGCCGGCGTTGGCGACATGTCGGGCGATGTGTTCGGCAACGGGCTGCTGCTGTCGCCGGCCGTGGCGCTGGTGGCCGCCTTTGACCATCGCCACATCTTCCTTGATCCCGCCCCCAATATTCCGGCCGCTTTTGCCGAACGCCAGCGCATGTTTGCGCTGCCACGGTCGAGCTGGGACGATTATGACAAGGCGCTGATTTCGGAAGGCGGCGGCGTGTTTGCGCGCAGCCTGAAATCCATCCCGCTGTCACCCCAGGTGCAGGCCATGCTGGGCGTGAGTGCGCAAGCCATGGCGCCCGGCGAGCTGCTCAGCGCCATCCTGAAGATGCAGATCGATCTGATCTGGTTCGGCGGCATCGGCACCTATGTGAAGGCGTCCACCGAAAGCAACGCCGATGCGGGTGACCGCGCCAATGATGGCCTCCGCATCGACGCCCGCGAACTGAAGGCCCGCGCCATCGGCGAAGGCGCCAACCTCGGCCTGACGCAAGCGGCACGCATCGAATTTTCGCGCATTGGCGGCCGTATCAACACCGATTTCATCGACAACAGCGCCGGCGTTGATTGTTCCGACCACGAGGTGAACATCAAGATCGCGCTGAACGGCGAAGTGGCCGCCGGCACGCTGACTCGCCCCGACCGCGACACGTTGCTGAAGGTGATGACCGACGATGTCGCCGAACTGGTGCTGCGCGACAATCGCCTGCAAACCCAGGCCATCAGCCTGGCCGAAACCGGCGGCGCGGCTGCCGTGCCGGTGTTCCAGCGCCTGATCCAGACGCTGGAAGGCCGCGTTGGCCTTGATCGCAAGGTCGAAGGCCTGCCCGGTGACGATGTGCTGGGCCAGCGCGCCATGACCGGCGAAGGCCTGACCCGGCCGGAACTGGCCGTGGTGATGGCCTATGCCAAGATGGCGACGTACGATGTGCTGGTCACCAGCGCGATGGTGGATGATCCGCTGCTGGAAGCCGATCTGATTGCCGCTTTCCCGACCGCCATGCAGGTCAAGCACCGCGATGCCATCCTGAACCACCGTCTGCGCCGCGAGCTGGTAGCGACCAAGCTGGCCAACGAACTCATCAACCGCGCCGGCCTGTCAGCGCCGTTCGAACTGGCCGAGGAACTGGGCGCCGGGATCGCCGATATCGCCCGCGCCTTCATTGCCGCGCGCCAGTTGTTCGGCTTTGCCGGGCTGTGGCAGGCCATCGATACAGCCGCGGTGCCGGCCACGGCCGCCAACGCGCTGCACCGTGCGGCGCAAGGCGTGCTGCGGGCCCAGATGGCCGATCTGGTGCGATTGGGCGGCGGCCGCAGCGCCACCGCCCTGGTGGCAGCGATCGCGCCCGGCCTCAAGGCGCTGGGCAACAACATCGAAAAACTGGTGAAGGCCGAAGTGCGCGGCCAGCTTGATCGTTCGGCAGCCGAACTGGCGGCGGCGGGCGCGCCGGCTGATCTGGCGCGCACCATCGTTCATGTCGAAGCGCTGGACGGTGCGGTGGGGATCGCCCTGCTGGCGGCGGAGCGTCGGCTGGACGTGGCGGCCACCGCCCGGGCCTACACGATGCTGGGCGAAACCGCTGGGCTGGATTGGGCGCGCGGCGCGGCAGCGGCGATGAACCCGTCCGACCCGTGGGAACGGCTGCTGACCGCGGCACTGGTGCGCGATTTCGAACAGATTCGCCTCGATCTGCTGCGCCATGTCGTGCCGGAAGGCAGCAACCCGGTGCAGGTGCTGGCGCTGTGGCTGGAAGCCCATGCGACGCGGGTGACGCGGATTGCCGCGTCCATCACCCGCGCCCGCGACAGCGGCACGGTGAGCGCGGCGATGCTGGCGCACATTGCAGGGCAGGCACGCGCGGCGTTGACGTGACAAGCTGTCGGGGACGCGTTCGCCCCCTTGTTGCAAGCCGCCTCGCCTGCTAGCGGCAAGCCCATGTCTGTGGATAGCCAAACCGTACGCAAGATCGCGCGCCTGGCGCGCATTGCCGTGACCGATGATGAAGTGCCGGGCCTGGTCGAACAGCTCAATGGCATATTGGGCTGGGTGGAGCAGTTGGGCGAGGTCGATACCAAGGGTGTCGAACCGATGGCCAGCGTCATGCCCAAGGGACTCGGGGGCAATCTGCGCTGGCGCGCCGACGAAGTGACCGACGGCGGCATTCAGGACAAGGTGCTGGCCAACGCGCCAGACGCCGCCAGCGGCTTCTTTGCCGTGCCCAAGGTGATCGAATGAGCCCGCTGACCGAACTTTCACTGGCGCAGATGCAGGCCGG
>NZ_JANPML010000224.1:0-19118 GCF_031422795.1 Sandarakinorhabdus sp. | reverse complement strand
GGCGACCGCGATGGCAGGGCCGCCAGGCTGGCTTCGTCGAAGGTGACGATGACAATGTTGCTTGCCAGCGGCACCGATGGGGTCAGCCGCGCCGCGCGTTGATCAGCGATCAGGTTTTCCAGCGCGACCAGCGGCGGCAGTTGCGCCACAGCAACGCCAATTGCCGCGCTGGCCAGTATGGCGTAAACAACTGGGCCTCGGGCTGGGAACAATGATTTCATCCGGTCTGCGGTGTTTCGCCAAGCAACACGGAAGGGATCGCCATGCCTTGCCGGCCTGTAAAGGTTATCGTTCTCGCGCTGCTGTCAATGGTCTTTACCGGGGTCTTCACCGGGGTCTTCATCGGGGTCTTCACCGCGACTGCGGCGAGCGCCGATGTGCTTGTGCTGCAATCATCTGCGGGCCAATCCGGGGCTGGCGCGTCTGGCGCCATCATCCGCAGCGGTGCCGCGCTCAGTATCCCGGCTGGAAAGCGCCTGATTCTGCTGCATGCGGATGGCCAGACGCAAACGGTCGTCGGCCCCATGCGCTATGTTTCGCCCGTTGCAGCCGCAGCCGATGTGTCGCTGCTTGACGCCTATTCCGCCATGTTCCGTACCCGCAAAGACCCGCTTCGTCTTGGCGGCGTTCGCGCCGGTACCGTTGCTGCGTGTCGCGGCAACAACGCCAATCCATGGGTCGCAATCGCCGAAACCTGGAACATGGGATGCCACCGGGAGGCACTTGGCCAACTCGAGGCGGCATTGGCCATACCGGCCTGAACAACGTCTTTTTTCAAAGTCTCATATCGACTGCCCTGCTGGAACGGGCTGTCTGAAAACGCGGCGACCTGATCAAGGCGGCTGGGGGCAAAGAACAGCAGTTTTGCCGCCCCAGATTTCTCCCAACCGGCCTGTCCGCCAACGGCCCAATTGTCGCTGTCCAATCGGCCCGCGAGGTCGCTGCTATGACATGGCAAACTCAAGTGATTGCGACTGAGTATTTTTTTTCTCTCAACAGTTGCGACGATCTTTTCCTATGGCACCAACGAAGACGACAATTACGCCAACGGCTTGATTGCCAAAGCGTGCACAGTGCCGGGCATCCGTGATGCTGCCAAAGGCGCGCTGGCCGGGCGGCAGGGTGGAACTGGTGTCGGTTCCAGGTGGCGAGTTGGTTGTCGAGCAGACCGGCTCCGGGCCGCTGCTGTTGTTGCTCCACGGCTGGAAATTTGATCGGCGCCTGGCTTGCACGCGGCTAGCGGGTTGGTCCCCGGCTGCCTGCGCAGCCGGGGAGGAGCGTCCTCAGAGCAAGAGGTCGATGGGTGCCATTGTCGTTGTGCCGTTCACGTTGATGAAGAACTCGGCGACACGGTCGCCGTTGAGATCGGCGGCAAGCAAGATGCCGGTTGCCGATCCCTGGAAGCGGAGTTCACCAGCGGTTCCGGTGAAGGCGCTGTTGCCGATGAAGGTGAAGGCGTCGTTGCTGGTGCCGTTGGTCGGATTGGCGTCGATCGACGAGAGGTCGATGATGTCACCGCTGCCGCTGACGAAGTCGGTGATGGTATCGGCGAGCGATGCCGACCCGCCGCTGTCGTTGCGGGCAAAGACAAAGCGATCACCGCCAAGCCCGCCGGTCATGGTATCGGTGCCGCGGCCGCCGGTGATGGTGTCATTGCCATTGCCGCCGATCAGGATATCGAGGCCATCGAGGCCGTTGATGACATCATTGCCAGCCGAGCCGATGATGGTGTCGTTGCCGGCATTGCCGTTGATCGCGGTAATGCCCATCAGCTCGATGCTTGACAGGTCGATCAGGTCGGCGCCGGCGGTGCCGGTGATGGTGACATTGGCAAATTCATCGGCATCGACCGATTCAATGTTGGTATAGGCGCCCCAGACGATCTTGGCGTTTGCCGCCGTCGCATAGATGGTGTCGAAACCGTCGCCGCCATCGATGCTGGTGTTGATCTGGGTGCCGACAAACAGGAAGTTGTCTTCGCCAGCGTCACCGAACAGCTGATCGGCGCCGCCCTTGCCGTTGATGGTGTCGTTGCCGGCACCGCCGCGGATGACATTGGCGCCGGAACTGCCGGAGAGCACGTCGCTGAAGCCCGAGCCGGTGAGATTCTCGATGCCCGAGAAGCGGTCGCCGCTGGCTTCGCCAAAGGTACCCATGCGCGTCGCGAGGCTGGCGGCAACGGCGCCGGCGGCGTTGACATAGGTCGCGGTATCGACGCCGTCGCCGCCGTTGAGGCGATCAGCGCCAAGGCCGCCGTTGAGCACGTCGTTATCGCCGTTGCCGTTCAGGGTGTCGTTGCCGGCCAGTGCCTTGATGGTTTCGGCGCCAGCGGTGCCGTTGAGCGTTTCGGCGGCATTGGTGCCGAGCGTCAGATAATCACCCTGCAGAACAGTGTCGAGGCGCGCTGCCTGGTTCTGGATGCGCGTATCGAGCGCCTGGCTGGTATCGGCAACGTTGAATGCCGTGCCAGGCGTGGCGTAGCGTTCCTGGAAATACTCGGCGAAGGCCTGTTGTTCGCCGACGGCGTTTGCCGGGACATTTGCCGGTGCGGTGAAATCAAGCGCTTCGCTGACCGGTGCCGAGACCGTGCCATCGCTGAGCAGGAAGCGGAAGTTTTCGGCATTGGCCTTGATCAGATAGCCGTCGCCGCCGTTTGCGGTGAAATTCAGCGCCACCGCGGTGATGATCGCCGGTGCGCCGGCAACCACAACGCCATCGTTGGCGATGACCGCGGTGATCTGATCAAATTCGTTGATCAGCACGATGTCACGCACCCGCGATCCGACGGCGGCTGTCGGATCATAGGAGAAGCGCACCCCGCCGATCTGGACAAAGCCGCCGTTGTTGGGATTGAGCGCATTGGGCGAATTGAGGATGTTGAGCAGCCCCTGCGCCGTGGTGTCGAACACCATCAGCCTGTTGTTGAAGCGCAGGGCGTTTTCAACATCGAGCTGGCTGACTTCGCCGCCAACTTCGGGCGCCACCTTGGTGACAGTGCCGTCGGGGTTGTTGATGATGGTGCCGATCTGGGCCCGGATGCCGCCGCCGTTCTTGATCGAGACGATGGCATTGTCACCGGTCAGCCCGAGCACGTCACGCGCCACATCTGCGTTGGCGTCGGCCGAGACATTGCCGAGGTTGGTTTCCTGGTTGCGGACCTGGAGGCGCTCGCCTTCGAGGTAGACGTTGCTGTAGCCAAAGACATTGCCATCCTTGGACTGGATGATGGCGTCAACCGCCGCCGTCAGCGTCTTGACGTTGCCGCCACGGGTGCCGGCCGCGAAGGCGGTCGTGGCGAGATCGGCCTCGGCGACGCCCCATGCCTGCGCCACGTTCGACGCGGTCGAGGCATAGGCACCGTTGATCGTGATGTTCTCACCAAGGCTGGAGACGATGATCTCACCGTTGCTGTCAAAGTCGACGACCAGGCGGCCGAGGTAGGTATATTCATTGTCGGTGTTGACGATGACAGTCGGCTTGCCGTCCGCGCCCGCCGTCAGGATCGGGTAGGTGTTGGCAAAATCTGCCGCGTGGCCCGGGAAGGCGACGGCCACGTCATTGGCGTCGCCCAGCCGTGTGTTGGAGCCGGCGGCGAGGATGATGTCAACGCCCCGGAGCAACGGCGCCAGCTGCTGTTCGAAGGTGATCTGCTGCAGGTGTGACAGCAGGATGATCTTGTTGACGCCCTGTGCCAGCAGATCGTCGATGACCGGCTGCAACTGCGCTGCCAGCAGCACCATGTTGTTGGTTTCGCCGTTGGGGCCCGGGCCGAACCCGAAGCCGAGGATCTCGGCGCCGGTGGGCGACGAGATCGATTCGAGGATCTGCGTGGTCGCGCCGACGAGACCGATCGTCTGGCCGCCTTCATTGATGACCGCCGATGGCGCGATCCGCGCCTTCAGGTCCTGCGCTTCTTCGTTGGCGAGGTTGCCGACGCCGACCGTCTGGGTGAAGCGCGAATTGAGCGGATCGGCGGTGAAGCCTGCCGGCGCCAGCACGAGGTTGGCCGAGATCGAGGCATATTGCGCGCCGGAGAAGCCGCCACCGGTCAAGGACGACAGATAGACGTTCGAGCCCAAATCCCATTCATGGTTGCCGATGCCCGAAGCTTCGACGCCGATGAAATTGTGGATGATGGTATCGACAACACCCGGTGCCGCGCCCCCGGAGCCGATCGTCGAGCCGGTGAGGGCGTTGATCAGCGGCACCAGCGACGGATCCGTGCCCGCGGCAAGGAACGGGCCGGGCAGGAAGGTATCACCACCCGACAGCGTGATCGAATTGGCGAATTCGTCTTCGAACTTGTCGACCAGGGCCGCCAGATTGGGGGCCGTCTGCCCGGCCAGCGTGCCGGCTTCGCCATCCGACAGGTGGAGCAGTTGCAGGCGGTACGGCACAAAGCTCGCCGTTGTGACGGTTACGTCGGCAAAGGCGAGGAACTCGATATTGCTCAGCGTATCGGTGCCGTCGTCGCCATCGATCAGGTCGATATCGGTGACGATGGTGCCGTTGCCGGTGACGCTGTAGCCAGCGCGCACGCCGCTGAACACCGCGGTATCGGTGCCGGCGCCGCCGTTGATCGCGTCGTTGCCGCCATTGCCCTTGATGCTGTCGTTGCCGCCGCGGCTGGCCCAGACTTCGGCATCAACGCCGCCGACGATGGTGTCGTTGCCCTCGCTCTGCGTCTGGATCGAATAGACGGTGACGGTGTTGCTGATTTCCTGGCCGCTGATCAACAGCGCCTGGCCGGTCGGGCTGTCGGCTGCCGCGACAAAGGCGCTGGTTTCGGGGCCAAGGTCGGCACCGGTCTGCGGCTTGTAGGTGACAAAGTTGGCGTTCGCCGGATCGGTCACGTCATAGACCATATAGCCACCAACGCGCTCCAGACCGACAAAGGCATAGGTGCGGCCGCCCACGACACCGATGCTGACGCCCTCGGGCTCGGGGCCCTTGTCGTCCGAACGGGTATCGAACGACGATGCGGCAGTGCTTTGGTTGCTGTTGAAGCTGCCCGGATTGTTCGCCGCCAGGATCGCTTCGAACTCACCGCCAGTCTCGCGGACCTTGGTGATGCTGCCGTCAGCTTCCTGCCGGAAGATCGAGATGCTGCGGCCACCAAGCGTGAAGATCTGATCGAAATCGCCGTCGCCATCGGTGTCGCCCACATTGGTCAGCACGTTCAGCCGGCCCAGATTGGCGTTGTCCTTCAGCGCCGCGGCATTGGGGAACAGAGTTGGATCGAGGATATAGCCGGCACTGCCGAGGCGCACCGAATCGGTGAACACCTCGCGCGCATCACCTTCGTTGGCGGTGATGAAATAGGTCACGCCGCCAACGGTGTAGCTGGCAATGGCATCGGGCTGCGCCAGGCTCTGGATATTGACGTTGCGGATGTTGATTGCCGGGCCGCCGCTGCCGTTGTCGCGGTCGCTGGTGTCGAGCGCGTTGCCGACGAGATTGCGGTCGATGGAGCCCAGCGGCTGGATCGACAGCGGCCGATCGGCGGTCGGATTGGTCAGGTCGATGACCGCAACGGCGTTGACTTCCTGCAGGGTGACATAGGCGCGGGTGCCATCGGCCGAGACCGAGATATACTCGGGCTCGATGTCGGCGGCTGCGGCCTGGCCGTTCAGCGTTGCCAGGCCCTGGGCGCGCAAGGTCGCCTCGAAACCATTCAATGCGGTGAAGCCGATGGTGTTGACCACGGTTGCAGCCGCAGCACCGCCCGCCATGTCGATGATGCTCACCGACCCGACGGGGTTGTCGCCGACGGAGGCCGGTTGGCCTTCATTGGCAACCAGCAGTTTCGAGCCATCGGGGGTGAAGGTCAGCTGATCGGGCAGCACGCCGACCTGGATCGTCTTGATCAAGCTGCCATCAGCGGCGCTGAACAGGGCGATATAGCCGGGCTGGCCCACCGTGACGTTTTCATAGCCGACGGCAACGACGCCGTTCTTGACGGCCACGGCATTCACGCCGCCGGGACGATATTCGATCAGGCCTGACAGCAGGATCGGGGCTTCGTTGACCAACGCGCCGGCTGCGGAAACGCTGTGAACGTTGATGCTGTTGCCAGCGACGTTGGTCGCAAAGACCTTGCCGCCTTCATAGGCGACGCTCTCGGCACCGGCGACCGCCCCCTGGATCGAGCCGAGCCGGACGAGGACGACATCGTTGCTGGCCACCGGGGTTGTGGCGGCACCCTGCAGCGATTCAGCAGCGTCATAGATGCGGACGCCGCCAACGGTTTCATAATTGAGGTCGGCAAGGTTGAGCGCCAGCACCGAAGGATCATGGTCCGACGCTGAGGCGGCGGTCACGGCGAACTCGCTGTTGACATGGACGATATCGAGCGTCGTTACCGTGGTCAGGTTGCCACTGACATAGGCCTGATCGAGTTCCTGGGCGTTGCCCTCGAACGCAAAGGAATAGCGCTCGGTCTCGGTGAGGGTGAGCGACATGGCGCTGAGGCCCACCGCCGACAGCGGTGCCAGCGATTCCTCGTTGGTGAACTCGTTGAGATCGCCGAGCACGACCACCTTGGCGCTGGCGCCGAGGCTGGCGACATAGTCGGCGACGTTCTGCGCCTGCACCAGGCGTTCTGCCGCGCTGCCGTTGGTCGCCGGCTGCACTGCACCGAACAGCGGCGATGATCCGCCCTTCGAACTGAAATGGTTGTTGACGACGGTGACTTCGGAGCCGTTGAATTCGAACGTGGCGACCAGCGGCTGGCGCGAACCGACGAAATCGACCGCCGCATCGGGCGTGGTGCTCACCGAGCCGTCGACCAGCGACACGCGCGCGGCATTGTACAGATAAGCGACGCGGATGTTGCCGCCGGGTTGGCCGCCGTTGGTGTTGTTGGTGATGAAGCTGTTGTCGATGAAGCTGTAGGTCGGGCCACCGGCAGCGGTGATCGCATTGACCAATGTTTGCAGCGTGAGGCTGGCCGAAACCGTGCCGTCGTTGGCCGAACCGCTGTTGTCCTGAACTTCCTGCAGCGCGATGACGTCGGGCGCGCCAAGCGCGTTGACGAACTGCGTGGCGATCGCCTGGAAGCGGCCATCGGCCACATCGGTGTCGCCATCGCCATCGTTGGGATCGAGGTTGAGCACATTGTACGACGCGATCGTCAGCACGTCGGCCGAGCCGGTGAGCGCGGTCACTTCGCCGGTCAGGATCGACGGCGTCGCCACCGTGATCGCCGAAGTCGGGATGACTTCATAATTGCCGAAATTATAGCCGAGCACGCCGGTGATGTCGTTGAACACGGCGCCGACATTGACCAGCGGGGTGCTGCCCGGGGTGATCGTGCTGTCGGCATCGATCTGGATTCGTTCGGGGTTATAGTCCGAACCGGCACCGGTGTTGGTGACGTTCAAGCCGTCGCCAACGCTGCCCTTGGTCACGATCGAACCGCGGGCCGAAAGGCCGGTGGCGTTGGCGCCGCCATCGGCAACCGTGACGATCTCACCGAATTGGTTGGTTGCCGCCACGGCCACCGGGGTCGGGACCGTGACGCGCATGGCTTCGAGGCTTTCGAAATAATCGATGCCGTCGGTCGTCGGGTCAAAGCTGGCAAAATTGTCGTTGTCGATGACCTCGGTCGGCGCCTGGCGGCCGCCGGCACCCAGCACGATCGCCGTCGGCAGGGCGTTGCCGGAGCTCTGCACAACAATGCCTGTCGGGCTGACCAACTGTGTCGTCGACAAATTGTTGGTCGCTGCACCGCCCGGAATGAATTCCGCAACCGTGCCAGACAGCGTGATGGAGTCACCGACGGCAACCGTTGGCGCCGAACTGGTGAACACGAAAATCGCTTCGGAGGTCGCGATCGACGCATCAGCATCGGCATCTGCGGCCTGCAGGAAGAAGCCATTGCTGTCGACTGCCGTCACGATCCCCTTGGTCGTCACCGCCTGGCCGACGAGGGCAGAGGTGTGGCCGGCGCCCTGGATGGTGTGGATCGCGATGATCGAGACGTCGTCGTTGGTGATGGTGCCGGTGCCGGAACTATCTGCGATCGCCGCCGTGCCGGTAACGTTGATCAGGTTTGCCAGCGTGACGATCAGCGTCTCATTGGCTTCCGAAACAGTGTCGCCGTTGATCGTGACTGACACGGTCTGGGTCAAGGCGCCGCCGGCGGCGAAGGTCAACGTGCCTGACGTTGCCACATAGTCGCTGCCCGCGAATGCCGTGCCATCTGCACTGACAAAATCGACGCTGAATTCACCGCTGTTGTCGCTGCGCGTCACGGTGAAGGTCAGCAGCGCCGTGCCGGCATCGCCCTCGGCGATCACCACGTCGTTGATGCTGACTGTCGTTCCGCCGCTGGTGATGGTGAAGCCCGTCGGGCCGGTGACGCTGCCGGCGTCGCTGAGCGTCCAATTGGCCGCATTGGCGATGTTGGCGAGAATTTCGGCGCGCGTGCCCGTGGTCGGACCGCTGTAGGCGCCGTTGTCAGCCCCGAAGGCGAGCGCCGTGCTGCCGACGGTCAGCCCGGTCGGCACTGCCGAGGTGTTGGAACTTGTCGCATCGGCGGCCCAGGTCGCGTTGCCGTCGGCGAAATCGACCGCAAACAGGAAGGTGGGGCTGGCGGCGCTGCCGGTGTAGGCAAGGATGGCATCGCCGCTGGTCGACAGCGACGTCGTGCCGATCGGCGCGGGGATCGAGATCACCGTCCCGATCGGCGTGCCACCGGGAACGACATAGCTGAAGATGCCTTCGCCGGAGCGGAAGCCGCCGGCTGCCAGCCAGCCATTGTCGGTGAAGAAAATCGTTTCGCCGGAAAGATCGGCGAGCAGCACGAACGACAGTGTGTCCGGATCATCGGCACCGAAACGGACAATCGCAATATCACCGACGTTCGCCATACAAAACATCCTTCAAAGACAGAGAGATTGGAGAAACTGCAAAGACCGACCAATGCGATAGCGCTTGGTTGGAAATAATCCCTGAGAGCCCGGAATGAAGCAGACGCAGCACTGACGCGCCTCTACAGCGCGATCGTCAGGCGCAATCGACCCCAAGCCAATACTCAAGAAGAAATATTGGCATGAGGTTAACCAAAATGATGTTACGATCGCGTGACTCCGCTGTCGCAATCAAAAAAACATTTCACGACACTTCTGTGACAGTCGAAAATTCGGCGCCCAAGAACAACAAAATCGATTTCCGCGCCGTCTATCGGTCAAGCGAAATCAGGGTGCGCCGATCCGGACCCGACAATCATGCTGCTCTACAGAAGCCAAGCCAACATGTGGGAGATCGCTCAATCCCTGTTGGCCAGGGCGGGCCATAGGCGATGGCCCTGATCAAACCGCGTGCAAGCCGCGTCTTTGGCTGGTCGATGAGGCTCATTTGCATGCGGCTGCGCCGCGCCGCTACCGCGCGATTCAGCGGCGGGCAGGCAGGGCCTTCAACCAATCGTGGATGCGGCTGGCCAGCATCAGTCTGGCGTCTGACCAGCTGTGATCGGTGGGCTGATGCGCCTCGCTGACCGTGCCGCCAGCGGCACGGGCGGCGGCAACCACCGGGTCGGTCAACGGCTTGAGGCCGTCATCAGAGGTCAGCACCAACAACGGCACGCGGGCCAGGCCGGCGCCGCGGGGGCGCAGGTCGTTGCGGGCGGCATCGGCCATCAATTCGTCAGCCTGCAGGGCCGGCGACGTGCCGACCAGGCTGTCGCTGTTGCCTGCCGCCTCTACCATCAGCCGGTCACGGCCCAAGCCGATCAGGGCGCCCATGTTGGCCGCCGAAATTAGGATGGCGCCGGCCAGGTTCGGGTCCTCGGATGCCACCATGCCGGTCACCCAGCCGCCCATGCTGTGCCCGGCCAGCACGATGCGGCTGGTGTCGATGCCCAGCTTGGCCGCCATGTCGGGCCGGCGCAGCAGGGCCAACACGGCTTTGGCGTCTTCGGGATTCTGGCTGAAACGGAAATTGCCGGGGCTGCCCCAGCTGCCGCGATAGTTGAAGGTGATGGCATTCCAGCCCGCCCGCCGCAGCGCCTGTGCCAGATCGAGATTCTTCTCGTTCCCCGGCCAGCCGTGGCAGATCACGATGGTGGGGTGCGGCCCTGGCCCCGCCGCCAGATAGGCCAGCGCGTTGATCTCCACACCGCCCGAGGCAACGTGCAGCGTCTCCATGCGGGCGCGCGGCGCGGCCGTGGCGGGCGGATCGGTGAGCAGGGGATTGGCAGCGCCGGGCGCCGAAAGCGCCAGCAACAGCGCGAGTGCAAGATGGCGCATCAATTTTCCCCCAAAGGCAGATCCTGATCCTAGAGCGACGGCAGCGCCCAATCAATCGGCGCCTGGCCCTGCGATTCCAGCCACTGATTGGTGCGACTGAAGTGGCGGCAGCCGAAAAAGCCCCCAACGGAACCTCGACTGTAAGCTGAGAGCGGCGAGGGGTGGGGCGCCTTCAGGACCAAGTGGCGACTATCGTCGACAAAATCGGCCTTTTTCTGGGCGTGGTTACCCCACAGCAGGAAGGCGCAAGGTGCAGCCCGTGCCGCCACCAGCCGGATCACGGCATCGGTGAATTGTTCCCAGCCGCGGCCCTTGTGGCTGGCGGCGAGGCCTTGTTCCACAGTCAGGCTGGTGTTGAGCAGCAAGACGCCTTGGCTCGCCCAATGTTCCAGAAAGCCGTGGCGGGCGGGCGCAATGCCGAGATCGGATTGCAGTTCCTTGTAGATATTGGCCAGGCTGGGCGGCACTTTCACGTTCGCGCGCACTGAAAAGGCCAGCCCGTGTGCCTGACCGGGGCCGTGGTAGGGATCCTGGCCCAAAATCACCACACGCACCCGATCCAGCGGCGTCAACTCAAGCGCGCGGAACCACTCGCTGCTCTTCGGGAAGATCGCCTTGCCGGCGGCTTCTTCAGCCAGCAGGAACGCCTTCAGCGCCGCCATGCCGGGCGAAGCGAATGCCCCGGCCAGTGGTGCGCGCCAGCTTTCGTGCAGCTTGATCGGTTCGGCCATGGGCCTGTGTGGCGGGGACTGGCCGGCGGCGTCAAGCGCGCGGTGTGCCCCACCCCATGCGCGGCAACAGATTGTCGCGGTCCATCACAAGATGCTTGATGATGCCGATGATATGCACGGCCAACAGCGCCAGCATCGTCCAGCCCAGAATCTCGTGCACTTCGTTGAAGGTTTCGGCCAGCGGCTTGCCGATGCCGGCCTTGGGCACGGCCACGGCGAAGAAATAGAGCAAAGGCCGCTCGTTACGCTCGGCCATCAGCCAGCCCGACAGTGGCAGCGCCAGCATGGCGACGTAAAAGGCCCAGTGCGCCGCTTTGGCCAGCAGCCGCTCGCCACTGGTGAAATAGGCTGGCAGCGGCGGCGGCGCGTTGGCCAGCCGCCAGCCCAGCCGCACCAGTGTCAGCGCGATGATGGTGAGGCCGAAGCTGACATGCAGGCCCATCACAAAGGCGCGCTGGCCGCCTTCGCGTGGCACATAATCATGCAGGAAACCGCCAGCCAGATTGCCGATGATCATCAGCGCCATCAGCCAATGCAGGATGATGGCAACGCGGCTGTAACGGGTCATGCGGTGGGTCTCCATCGCGGCAGGCTAGGCCGGCAGGATCGGCGCGTCGATACGGGGTTCACCCGGTCAGAATGCGACCCGCGCGCCCACCCAGACGGTGCGGGGCAGGGCGCGTTCCACCACGCCGGTGCCCGACAGCGCCGCCTGTACTTCGGCGTCGAACAGATTTTCCACCCGGCCTTCAAGGCTGAGGCCCTTGATGATCGGCACCAGCAGCAGCGCATCGACCATGGTGGCCGCGTTCAGGCTGCGGCTGTTCTGATCATCTTCGAACTGGCTGGCGATGTGGCGCAGCGTGGCCGACGCGGTGAACAATGTGCCGCTGTAATCGATGGTGCCCGAAAACTGGTCGCGCGGGGTTTGTGCCGGGCGCAGGCCATTCAGCGGCGCGGCGGCACCGCTTGCGGAAATGCTGGGATCGACATGGCTCCAGCTGGCAGTCAGCCCGAACGGGCCGCGGCGCAAGCGGGCATCGACTTCCCAGCCCCATACCTCCAGCGCATCCAGATTCTGCCGCTGACGATAAAAACCGCCGGTCGCCACAAAGCCGACACCAGGGAACACGCCCGGTCCGCGCCCTTGCGTGACGTTGGCGATGGTATCGTCCATGCGGTTCCAGAAGCCGGTGACACCGATTTCCACGCCGTCTGCCGGCTTCAGCGTGAAACCCAGATCAACGCCGGTCACCCGCTCGGGGCTCAGCAGCGCGTTGGCGGCCGTAGCATCGGGGCCAACACGGAACGGGCGATACAGCTCGTTCAAGGTTGGCAGCCGCCAGCCGCGATAGGCCGCACCGCGCAGCGAAAGCCAGTCTGCAGCCTTGATGGCCAGGCCAGCGCGGCCGGTGAATTCGTGGCCCGACCGGTCGGCAAACAGCAGCGTGGTGAACGGGGCGCCGGTGGCGATGGTGGTTTCCAGCAGGCGGCCATTTTCAATCGTCCACCAATCGATGCGGGCCGATGCGGTGGCGGTGACGATGCCGCGTTCGATGCTGCCATCCACAAAGAGCCCGGTGGTGCTGGTGCGGCCACCGGCTTCGCGCTGCCTTGTGGGGGCAGCATTGACGTAGGTGAAAAGCTCGTTGGTCTCGCCGGTCAATTGGCGGATGTCGGCCCCCAGCCGTAACGAAATGCCCGTGCCCACCGGCGGCGCAATTTCCAGCCGCCCGCCCCAGCCGGTGGCCGGCGTGTTGAACTGCGACAGGCTTTGCGTGACGCTGGTGCGGGTGGCGTTCACGGCAGCAAAATCCGAAGTGAAATTGCGCGTCTGCACATAGGCCAGGGCCTGCCAGCCCCAACGCCCGCGGCCCACCAACCGGATGGCGCCATCAACACCTTGCGATGTGTTGCGCGAAAATTCGGTGCCGCGCTCGCGGCTGTCGGTGAAGCCGGTGGCGGTCACCTGCGCTTCGGTGTCAGGCGCGATGGCCACCACGGCGCGCAGGTTGACGCTGGCCTGTTCATACGGCGCCGCCCGGTCGACCGCGCCGCGATTGCGTTCGACGATGGGAATGAAGCCATCGCCCCGGCCATAGGCGGCCGACAGCGTGGCGAAACCGCCCGTGCGCTTCAGGCCCAGCGAGCCTTGCGCATCAATACTGTCCCGGCTGCCATAGGCGAAGCTGCCAGTGAAGGGGTTGATCGCGGCGCCGCCCACCGATTCCAGCTCGATGGTGCCGGCCAGCGCGCCCGGGCCCCAATAGCCGGAGCCGCCGCCGCGCGTGACCCGGATGCGATCAAGGCGCCCCGTGGCATAGGCCGGAAACGCCACCCAGCCGCCAAACGGATCGGCCTGCGGCACGCCATCCATGACCAGCAGCGCCCGCGATGACGCGTTGCCGCCCAGCCCGCGCAAGGTGATGCCCTGGCTGGTCGCATTGGCGGAACGGCTATCGGAACGGCGGAACTGCTGCTGGCCGGCGATATCGGCCAGCACGGATTCGAGCCGGTTTGATCCGGTGTTGAGGATACGGTCGCGGTCAATCACCACCAGCGACAGCGCAGCATCGCCGGGCAGATCCTGCAGCCCCTTGCCGGTAACGGTGATCAGCGCATCTTCGGCTTCGGCGGCAATCGCCGGGGAGGTGCTGGCGAGAAGGAGGGCGGCAAGGGCAAGATGCTTCATGCCGCCGTGTGTTGCCCAATGTGCCGAACTGCGCAAGCATTCACCCGCACGAGTCGCAGCAAGAATTTTGGTGGGACCGTCTTGGCGGCGCAACACACTGATCCTACATTGCAGTCGTCAGCAACAGGAGACTTCGCATGGCCAATCCCTGGCAACACGCCCGTTCGAGCAGCAGCGCCGATGATATCGATTTCGAGATCAAGGGCCATGAATTGCAATTCGTCGAGATCGAACTTGATCCCGGCGAAAGCGCCGTCGCCGAAGCCGGCGCGATGGTGTGGAAGGATGCCAGCATCGGCATGACCACGGTGTTTGGCGATGGCGGCGGTCAATCGGGTGGCTTCATGGGCGCGCTGATGGGCGCCGGCAAACGCCTGCTCACCGGTGAAAGCCTGTTCACCACGGTCTATACCCACAATGGCAGCGGCAAGGCGCGGGTGGCGTTTGCCGCGCCAACCCCCGGCCATATCCTGCCGATCAAGCTGGACAGTGTGGGCGGCACGTTGATCTGCCAGAAGGATGCGTTTCTGGCAGCGGCCAAGGGCGTCTCCATCGGCATCGCCTTCCAGCGCAAGGTGATGACCGGGCTGTTCGGCGGCGAAGGCTTCATCATGCAGAAGCTGGAAGGCGATGGCTGGGTGTTCGTGCAGATGGGCGGCACTGTGATCGAACGCACGCTGGCGCCGGGCGAAGTGCTGCATGTCGATACCGGTTGCGTCGCGGCCTTCACCAGCAGCGTGAACTTTGATCTGGAAACCGTGGGCGGCGGGGTGAAATCCATGCTGTTCGGCGGCGAAGGCGTGTTTTTCGCGCGCCTCACCGGGCCGGGCAAGGTGTGGATCCAGTCGCTGCCGTTCAGCCGTCTGGCCGGCCGCATGCTGCAGGCTGCCGGCGGCCGCGGCCAGAACCGCGGCGAAGGCAGCATGCTGGGCGAACTCGGCGATCTGATCGGCGGGAACCGCTAAGCCAATTGTTGACCTAGGGGGGCGGCCACGCGCAAGGAAAGCGCGTGGCCAAGCTCTATTTCTATTATGCCTCCATGAATGCCGGCAAATCGACGGTGCTGCTGCAGGCCAGCTTCAACTATCGTGAGCGCGGCATGCACACGATGCTGTTTACCGCCGCCATCGACGATCGTGCCGGTGGGGGGGTGATTGCCTCGCGCATCGGGTTATCGGCACCCGCAGAGGTGTTCAGGCCGGAAACCGATTTGTTTGGCGCAGTGGCCGGTGCCCATGCGGTGAAAACGCTGAATTGCGTGCTGGTCGATGAAGCCCAGTTCCTGAGCAAGGATCAGGTGTGGCAGCTGGCGCGGGTCGCCGATGATTTGGGCATTCCGGTGCTCTGCTATGGCCTGCGCACCGATTTTCTGGGCAATCTGTTTCCGGGCAGCAGCACGCTGCTGGCGCTGGCCGATACGCTTTCCGAACTGAAGGCGGTGTGCGCCTGTGGCCGCAAGGCGACGATGAACCTGCGTATTGACGGGCAGGGCCAGCCAGTTGCCTCTGGCCAGCAGACCGAAATTGGTGGCAATGATCGCTATGTCGCCCTGTGTCGCCGGCATTTTGCCGCCGCGCTGACCGGGCAAGAAGGGAACGGGCAATGAGCAGCGTTTACGATTTCAGCGCAAAAACCATCGATGGCCGCGAGATTTCGATGCAGGATTTCGACGGCAAGGTGCTGCTGATCGTCAACACCGCCAGCAAATGCGGGTTCACGCCGCAATATGAAGGCCTGGAAGCGCTGCACAAGAAATTTGGGCCGAACGGTTTTGCCGTGCTCGGCTTTCCCTGCAACCAGTTCGGCGCGCAGGAGCCCGGCGACGCCAGCGAGATCGCGACTTTCTGCAAGCTGAAATATGATGTGGATTTCCCGCTGTTCGCCAAGGTGGATGTGAACGGCGATGCCGCCCACCCGTTGTTTCAGATGCTGAAGAAACAGGCCCCCGGCCTGCTCGGCAGCGAAGCCATCAAGTGGAACTTCACCAAATTCCTCGTCGACAAACATGGCCAGGTGCAGGAACGCTTTGCCCCGGCCACCAAGCCGGAAGCGCTGGGCAGCCAAATCGAAAAACTGCTCGCGAAAGCCTGAACCATCAGCCCCGAGAGGAGGGCCAGGTCCATGGCCAGCGTTGCACCCCCAATTCTGCCCAACGATCTTTCGTCCCTGTGGATGCCGTTCACCGACAATCGCTATTTCAAGGCCAATCCGCGCCTGATGGTGGCGGCCAAGGACATGCACTATACCAGTGCCGATGGCCGCCGCATCCTTGATGGCACCGCCGGCCTGTGGTGCGTGAACGCCGGCCATGGCCGCGAACCCATCGTGCGGGCCATCCAGCAACAAGCGGCCGTGCTGGATTTTGCGCCCACCTTCCAGCTCGGCCACCCGCTGGCCTTTCAGCTCGCCTCGCGCGTGGCTGGCATAATGCCGGAAGGGCTGGACCGCATCTTTTTCACCAACAGCGGATCGGAAAGCGTCGATACCGCGCTGAAGATCGCATTGGCCTATTGGCGGGCCAAGGGCCAGGGCCAGCGCACCCGGCTGATCGGGCGCGAACGCGGCTATCATGGCACGGGTTTTGGCGGCATTTCGGTGGGCGGCATCGTCACCAATCGCCGCGCCTTTGGCACCGGTCTGCCCGGCAGCGATCACCTGCCGCACACGCACGATCCGGCCCGCAATGCGTTTTCAAAGGGCCAGCCGGCCCATGGCGTCGAACTGGCCGATCGGCTGGAGGCGATGATCGCGCTGCACGGCGCCGATACCATCGCTGCCGTCATCGTTGAACCACTCGCTGGCTCCACCGGCGTGCTGGTGCCGCCAAAGTTCTATCTGGAGCGGTTGCGGGCGATCACCGCCCAGCACGGCATCCTGCTGATCTTCGATGAAGTCATCACCGGCTTTGGCCGCATTGGTGCCGCCACGGCAGCGGAACGTTTCGGCGTCACGCCCGATCTCATCTGCCTGGCCAAGGGCCTCACCAACGCCGCGGTGCCGATGGGGGCCGTGGCCGCGGCGCGCTTTGTGCATGATGCCATTGTCGATGCGCCGGGCGACGTGCCGGGGATCGAGCTGTTCCACGGCTATACCTATTCCAGCCACGCGCTGGCCTGTGCGGCCGGCATTGCCACGCTGGATGTCTATGCCAGCGAAGGGCTGTTCAGCCATGCCCGCGGGCTGGAAGATCATTGGGAGGCAGCGCTGCACAGCCTTGCCGGCCTGCCCAATGTGATCGACATCCGCAATTTCGGCCTTGTTGGCGCCATCGAACTGGCGGCCATTCCCGGCCAGCCGGGCGTGCGCGGGCAGGCGATCTTCCGCGCCATGTTCGACACCGGTCTGCTGATCCGCGTCACTGGCGATATCATTGCCCTGTCGCCGCCGCTGATCATCAGCAAGGCGCAGATTGATGAACTTGTTGATCGATTGGGGACCGGCCTGCGGCAGTTGGCCGATGCCGGCTGAGCCGCGATCCGTGCTAGGCCACCGTCATCATGGCGGCTGAAACATTACGCCCATGTAATTTTTTCTGCCCATCCGCCTTGGCAGAGCAACGCCGTGCCCCTACATGGGCCATCGTTGCCCGCATCTGGTGACAGGAGACACATGGCCGCCAAGGATCTTGCAAAGATGGACCTCAACCAGCTGGTATACAGCTGGCTGAAAGACATTCTTTGGCCAGAAAGGAACTATTTCTGGCTGGCGATCATCTATGGCATCGGCATCGCGCTGCTGGGCCTGGCCACACCGATTTCAGTGCAGCTGCTGATCAACAGCATCGCCAACACGGCGCTGCCGGTGCCGCTGTTCACGCTGGCCGCCATCCTGTTCGCTTTGCTGGTCATCTCCGGCCTGTTGTCGGTGCTGCGCATCCATCTGATGGAACTGTATCGCCGCCGCTTCATGGCGCGGTTGGTCGCCGATCTGACGATGCGAGTGATCAACGCAGCGGATCCCTTCTTTCAGGATGATCGGCGCTTTGACCTGTTCAATCGCTATTTCGAGATGGTCAACATGCAGAAGGCGGTGCCGTCGCTGTTGATCGGCGGCTTCACGATCATCCTGGGCATGATCGTCGGCTTCATCGTCACCAGTTTCTACCACCCGTTTTTTCTCGCCTTCAACCTGGTGCTTATCGCCCTGCTGTGGGCGGTGTGGGCGCTGTGGTCGAAGGGCGCGATGAAAACCTCGATCATCCTCAGCCACGAAAAATACAATGCGGCGCATTTCCTGGAAACCGTGGGCGCCTCCAACGGTTTCTACAAATCGGCCCGGCACATCGAATATGCGCTGGAAGGCGCCGAGCGGGTCAGCGCCAACTATGTGAAGGCCCATAGCGAGCATTTCGGTTATCAATTTCCGCAAACCATCGCCTTTTATTTCCTCTATGCCGCAGCTTCGGCGGGCCTGTTGGCGCTGGGCGGCTGGCTGGTCATCCAGGAACAATTGTCGATCGGCCAGCTGGTGGCGGCCGAATTGATCCTGTCGGGCGTGTTTGCCGGGATGAACAGCCTCTATTCCTACCTTGATGACTGGTATGATCTGGTCGCCTCCATCGAGGAACTGTCGCTGCTTTATGGCCTTAAGCAGGAACCCAAACCGACAGCCGGGCTGGCCCCGCCCAGCGGCGGCGCGCTGGAAATGCGCCAGTTGCGCTTTACCTTGCCGGTGGGCAGCGCCACGGTGAACCTGCAAATTGCGGCCGGCACCCGCCTCGTCTGCCAGGGCGTGCCGGGCATGGAGCGTGAATTCGCCAATCTGCTGAAGCGACTGGAAAAACCAAAGGCGGGGCTGATCACGCTGGGCGGTGTCGATATCGCGCTGATGGACCCGCTGGCCCTGCGGTCCGACATGGTGGTGCTCGACCGCGCCGCCATCGTTGAATCGACCACTGCCGATTATCTGCGCCTCGCCAATCCAGACAAGAATGCCGCCGATCAGATGGCGGCCCTGAAACTGGTGGGCCTGGAAGACCGACTGGCGCTGCTGCCCGATGGCCTGCAAACGCGGCTGTCCTCTACGGGGGCGCCGTTCACGGTTGCCAAGATGATGCAGCTGAAGCTGGCGGCCGCCATCCTGTCGGAACCGCGCATCCTGGTGATGTCGCCGCTGTTCGACACGGTGGCGCGGGCGCGGCTGAAGGCGGTTTTCGATCATTTCAGCAATACCAGCACAACCATCCTGTATTTCAGCAATCGGCCCGAAGATCTGGTGCTGGATGGCTATCTGTGGCTGGGCCTTGATCGCCAGCTGATCACGCGCGATCGCGCGGCCTTTGATCAATTGCGCGCGGCTGCCGGACGGGAGACCGTGGATGGCGACTGATCGTTCCAGCCTGCCGGCCGGCCATTTTGCCACGCTGCGCAGCCTCAGGCCGCCGCCGGTGATGCGCATCTTTGCCGGCTGTGTGGTGGCCAGCATCATCATCTTCCTGATGTTCAT
>NZ_JANPML010000223.1:0-3835 GCF_031422795.1 Sandarakinorhabdus sp. | reverse complement strand
GCGCGTTGGGCGATGTGCTGCTGGCGCTGCCGGGCCTGTTCATCGCCGGCGTGGCCAGCTTTGCCGCCGGGCATATCGTGGCCATTTCCTTCTATATTCGCCACCGCCGCGCTGCAGGCGCCAGCGATTGGTTGGGGGCGGCACTGCTGCTGATCATGGGGGTGGCGATGCCGCCGCTGCTCACGCCAGCGGGGATGAGCTTTGGCCAGACACTGGCCTATTCCGTGCTGCTCACCGGCATGGCCGCCAGCCTCTGGCTCAGCCGTTTTCCGCGGCTGGCGGGTCTGGGCGCCATCGCCTTTGTGCTGTCAGACTGTATCATCGTGCTGAATCTGGGCGGCGGCAAACTGATCGGCCCCACAACCGACGGCGCGTTGATCTGGGGCCTGTATTTTGGCGGCCAATGGCTGATTGCGCTGGGCGTGGGGCGCGGGCTCCTCGCCCGCGCCGCCCGCACGTCTTAGGCCCCGTACCCTTCAGGCGTCGCCCGGCGGTTCGCTGGCCGGCGCATCGGTATCCGCCACTTCCACCGCATCAATCACGTCGTCGGCGGCTTCATCGGCCGGGATCAGCGCGGCTGAAACCACATGCTCGTCATCGGCCACCTTGAACAACGTCACCCCGTTGGTGGCGCGGCCCATGATGCGGATATCGCCGGCGCGCAGGCGGATCAGCTTGGCCTGGTCGGTCACCAGCATGACGTCGTCGCTGTCACGCGCGGTGAAGCTGGCCAGCATATCGCCATTGCGATCGCTTTCGGCGATGTTGCGGATGCCCTGGCCGCCTCTGCCCGATTGGCGATATTCAAATGCCGAACTGCGCTTGCCAAAACCATTGGCGGTCACCGTCAGGATGAACTCCTCGGCGGCTGCAAACTGGCCCATGCGGGTTTCCGAAAGCACGCGCTCTGCAGGCTCGTTCTTCCAGGCTGCCGCCTTCAGATAATCCTCGCGCTCTTCGGTGCTGGCGGCAAAGCCCTTCAGGATCGCCATCGACACCACTTCATCGCCGGCGGCCAGCGACATGCCGCGCACACCGGTGGAAGTGCGGGAAACAAACTCGCGCACATCATCAACCGGGAACCGGATGGCCTTGCCGCTCTTGGCAGCCAGGAACACGTCATCAACCTCGTCGCACAGCGCCACGCCGATCAGCCGGTCATCATCGCCCTCTTCAAAACGGATGGCGAGCTTGCCGGCGGTCGGCACGCTGGTGAAACTGTCCATGGCGTTGCGCCGCACACTGCCGTGGGCGGTGGCAAACATCACGTTCAGGCGGCTCCATTCGGCCTCGTCTTCCGGCAATGCCAGCGTGGTGATGATCGTCTCACCATCGGCCAGCGGCAGCAGATTGTTGATCGGCTTGCCCTTGGCCTGCGGGCTGCCCTGCGGCAGTTTCCACACCTTCAGGCGATAAACCTTGCCGGCACTGGAGAAGAACAGCACCGGATTGTGGGTGGAGGTGACCAGCAGCGTCGTCACTGCATCCTCGTCCTTGGTGCCCATGGCGTTGCGGCCCTTGCCGCCGCGGCCCTGCGCGCGATATTCGGCCAGCGCCACTCGCTTGATCCAGCCATCGCGGGTCACGGTCACCACCATGTCCTCAACTTCGATCAGGTCTTCGTCGTCGATATCCTCGGCGTTGAACACCAGTTCGGTGCGGCGCTTGGATTGGAATTCGTTGGCAACATCGTCCAGCTCGGCATTCAGCACGGAACGCAGGCGCACCCGGCTGGTCAGGATATCGAGCAGATCGGCAATGCTGTCGGCCAGTTCCTGCAATTCCTTGCCGATTTCATCGCGGCCCAGTGCCGTAAGTTTCTGCAGGCGCAGATCAAGAATAGCACGCACCTGCAGTTCCGAAAGCCGGATTGTGGCCGCGTCCACGTCCACCGTGCCGGCTTCGACCAGCGCCAGATAGGGGCGGATTTCGCTGGCATCCCAATCCCGCGCCATCAGCGTTTCGCGCGCTTCGGCCGGGCTGGCGCTGCCGCGAATGATGCGAACCACTTCATCCAGATTGGCAACCGCGATCACCAGGCCGATCAACAGGTGCGCCCGCTCACGCGCCTTCATCAATTCATGCTTCGAACGGCGGGTGATGACCTGCTCGCGGAACTCCACAAAGGCGTGGATGATGTCCCTCAGGCCCATCAGTTCCGGGCGGCCGCCACGGATGGCCAGCATGTTGAACGCAAAACTCTGCTGGGCCGGCGTGTTGCGCCACAACTGGTTCAGCACCACTTCGGGCGTCGCATCGCGCTTCAGATCGAGCACGATGCGCACGCCTTCACGATTGGATTCATCGCGCAGATCGGAAACGCCCTCGATGCGCTTGTCCTTCACCGCTTCGGCGATCTTTTCCACCAGCGCGTTCTTGCCCTGCTGGAACGGAATTTCGGTCAGCACGATGGCGCGCTTGTCGCCGCGGCCTTCTTCCACCACATGGCGGGATCGGATGCGAATGCTGCCGCGTCCGGTTTCATAGGCCTGCTTCAACTGGCTCGAACCCAGGATGATGCCGCCGGTGGGGAAATCCGGGGCGGGCAGATGGTGCATCAGCCCTTCAACGCTGATCAGCGGATCGGCCAGCCAGGCCCGCACCGCATCAATCACTTCGTTCAGATTGTGCGGCGGGATATTGGTCGCCATGCCCACCGCGATGCCGCCGGCACCGTTGACCAGCAGGTTGGGGAAACGCGCCGGCAACACCGTCGGTTCCTGTTCAGAACCGTCATAGTTGGCGACGTAATCAACCGTGTCCTTCTCGATATCGGCCAGCAGTGCCTCGGCCGATTTCGCCAGCCGCGCTTCGGTATAGCGCATGGCGGCCGGGGCATCCGGGTCCATCGAACCGAAATTGCCCTGCCCGTCGATCAACGGCAGCCGCATCGACCAATCCTGCACCATGCGCGCCAATGCATCGTAAATCGCGCTGTCACCGTGCGGGTGATATTTGCCCATCACATCGCCAACGATGCGCGCCGATTTGCGATAGGCCTTGTTGTGGGTGAAGCCGTTTTCGTAACTGCCCCACAGGATGCGGCGATGGACGGGTTTCAGCCCATCACGCACATCGGGCAGCGCCCGGGAAACGATGACCGACATGGCATAATCAAGGAAACTCGTCCGCATTTCCGTGACGATGGAAATCGGCTTGATATCGGGCTCGCCGGCGGGGGGTGTAGTGGTTGATACCATTGGGTTTTTCTTGGGCTTTCCGCGCGAGTTTCAGATGCCCATTTGGATTAGGGGAATGTGCGACAAAACGCCAGTGGAAAGGCATCGCTCAGCCCCTTCCCTGTCATGCTGGCGAAGGCCAGCATCCATCGTAGACCGCGGGTCCGTTTGGCGACCAATAGCACCCCAGCGGCGCGGTGGATGCTGGCCGTCGCCAGCATGACAAGTTGGGACGTAAGGCGCTCAATACCCCAACGGTGGAAAGCCCCAATCCACGGCCAGATCCAACCACTGCAGATTATTTTCCTCGATCACCCTGATCTTCCACTCCCGCTTCCAGAACTTCATCGCTTTCTCGCGGCGGATGGCATCGGCAATGTCGGGATAGGCTTCGTTCCACACAATGCGCTTCACGTCATATCGCGAAGTGAAGCCTTCGAAATGCCCCGTGCGATGCTGCTCCACCCGGTTCATCAGGTTGGAGGTAACACCCAGATACAGTGTCCCGCGCGGTTGGCTGGCCATCAGATAGACCCAGCCGGGTTTGGACACCGCATCTACCCTTCCCTGTCATGCTGGCGAAGGCCAGCATCCATCGTAGACCGCGGGTCCGTTTGGCGACCAATAGCACCCCAGCGGCGCGGTGGATGCTGGCC
>NZ_JANPML010000222.1:0-2131 GCF_031422795.1 Sandarakinorhabdus sp. | reverse complement strand
CCGTGCCGACAAGCCGTTGCGCCGCGAAGTGTGGAGCCGTAGCCAACTGGTTAGCCGCTGGCAGCAGCAGGGCGAAGCCTTCAAGGCCGAATGGGCGCAAAGCCTGCCCGATGGCGACGAATTGACGGTGTATTGGTCGGGCGATGACTGGCTCGACATGTGCCGCGGGCCGCATCTGCCGTCCACCGGCAAGCTCGACGCGCAGGCCTTCAAGCTGACGCGCGTTTCGGGCGCCTATTGGCGCGGCGATCCCAAGAATCCGCAGCTTTCGCGCATCTATGGCACCGGCTGGCTGAGCAAAAAGCAGCTCGACGCGCATCTGACGCGGCTGGAGGAAGCCGCCAAGCGCGACCACCGCAAGCTGGGCCGCGAGATGGACCTGTTCCATCTGGAAGAGGTCGCCCACGGCAGCGTGTTCTGGCATCCGCGCGGGTTCGTCATCTATCGCGCACTCGAAGCCTATATGCGCCGCCGCCTCGATCCCGCCGGCTATGACGAGGTGAAAACCCCGCAGATCATGGACGCGCGCCAGTGGGAACAATCCGGCCACTGGGGCAAATATCGCGAGAACATGTTCGTCATCCCCGACGAAGTGCCCAATACCGAGGATGAAGGCCCGGTGGTGAGCACGCAAGCGCAGTGGATGGCGCTGAAACCGATGAACTGCCCGGCGCATGTGCTGATCTTCCGGCAGGGCATCAAATCCTACCGCGATCTGCCGCTGCGGCTGGCGGAAATGGGCTGCTGCCACCGCAACGAACCGCACGGCGCGCTGCACGGCCTGATGCGCGTGCGCCAGTTCACGCAGGACGATGGCCATATCTTTTGCCGGGAAGACCAGATCGTGGCCGAAATCGCCGCCTTCTGCGACCTGCTGGATGTGGTCTACAAGGATCTGGGCGGGTTCAGCTATGCCATCAAGCTGGCGCTGCGCCCCGAAAAACGTTTCGGCAGCGATGCGATGTGGGACTGGTCGGAACAGTCGATGCGCGATGCCGTGAAGGCCACCGGGCGCGACAACGCCGATTGGGGCTGGGAAGAACTTCCCGGCGAAGGCGCGTTTTATGCGCCCAAGCTGGAATTCCACCTGACCGACGCCATCGGCCGCACCTGGCAGGTGGGCACCATCCAGACCGATACGGTGCTGCCAGAACGCCTCGACGCATCTTATGTGGGCGAAGACGGCAGCCGCCACCGGCCGGTGATGCTGCACCGGGCGATTCTGGGCAGCTATGAACGCTTCATCGGCATCCTGATCGAACATTTCGCCGGCTGGTTCCCGACCTGGCTGGCCCCGGTGCAGGCCGTGGTGGCGACCATCGTTTCGGATGCCGACGATTATGCGCAGCAAGTGGCCGCAACGCTGCGCAAGGCCGGCATCCGCGTCGAAACCGATCTGCGCAACGAAAAGATCAACCTGAAGGTGCGTGAACACAGCCTGCAAAAAGCGCCCTACATGCTGGTGCTGGGCCGGCGTGAAGCCGAAGAAGGCACGGTGGCACTGCGCAATCTGAAGGGCGGCGACCAGAAGGTGATGCCGCTGGCCGAGGCCGTCGCGCTGATCCAGGCCGATGCGACGCCGCCTGATCTGAAGTAATCGTCACCTCTCCCCGGCGGGGAGAGGTCGAGAGACGAGCGAAGCGAGGCCCGGGAGAGGGGTCGGGCGCCCGGAACCGGTTTTCCGTCCCGATCCGACCCCTCTCCCGCCGCGCGTACCGCGCGAGTCGACCTCTCCCCAGCGGGGAGAGGTGATTTCCCTGCGCCAATTGGGTATTGGCGGAGGGCGGTTGCCCGGGATATGCTAATCCGGTGCCGTAATGGCCTGAATCTGGTGAGACTGATGATGCTGCGTGCTGTTGCTGCTGCCGTTCTGGCCACCGCCGTGATCCTGCCGAGCGTCGCGCTGGCCGGCCCGATCGAAGATCGCAAGGCGATCATGAAGGGCAATGGCAAGGACACCAAGATGGGCGGAGAGATGCTGAAGGGCGTCGTGCCGTTCGATGCCGCCATGGCCAACAAGATCCTCGCCAACTATGCCGCCGCGGCCAAGGCCTTCCCGGCGCATTTCCCGGCCAGTTCCAAAACCGGCGGTGAAACCGAAGCCGCTCCGGCGATCTGGGACAAGCCCGCC
>NZ_JANPML010000221.1:0-6310 GCF_031422795.1 Sandarakinorhabdus sp. | reverse complement strand
GCACCACCAGCCCCTGCGGCAGGTGCAGCACCGCGCCCAGCAATCGCACCAGGGCCGGGGTGGGATTGGCCAGCCCCGCCGCCACCACCAAGCCGGAGGGCGGCGCTGCCTGCCAACGCGCAATGGTAGCATCGATCAGCGCCGCCAGCCGCGTCGCGCCTTCGGTGCCGCCATGCCCGGTGCGTGCTTCGGGCCAGACGGCGATGATCAGTTCCAGAAAGGCCAATGTCTTGTGCCAATGATCGGCCAGATCCTGGCCATCGGCAGCAGCGCGCAAGGCTTCGGGTTCGATTTCCTCGGCCAGCAGCGCATCCAGCACCTCACCCAACGCATCGCCCAGCCGCAGCCGCTCCACCGCCGAACGCTCATCGCCCGGTAGACTGGCTGCCAGCCGCGCCAGTTCCAGCCGGCGCACCAGCGGCGCCACAGCGGGCAGCAGCACGTCTGCACCTGCCGCCAGTCGATCGAAGCCGCCGTCATCCAGATCCCCCACCGGCACCATGCGTGGCAGCAGCAGGCCGCCGCCGGACCCTGCGCCGGATTTGGCATTGGGCAATTGCCGCACAAAGGCTTCGGTCAGCGCGGTCACTGCACGGCGATTGGGCAGCAACACCAGAGTGCGCGCCAAGGCCAGCGGATCGCCCGCCGTGCGCGCCAACAACCCGGCCGCCAGCGCATCGGCAAAAGCAACGTGCAACGCGATGTTGAACACCGGTGGACGCAAAGGTGGGTGCATGGGGGCGCGCGTTGAGGGGCTGGTCACGTTATCCAGCATAAGGCCAGTTGCAGCGCGTGCCAGCCCCTGATTGGCGATATCGCCTGCAGATATTCGGCGGCGCGGTGGTTCCGCCCAGCCTCCCGATCCACTCTGGGTGAAACCAGGGCGGCGGGTGAGTGGGCCACCCGCCGCCGGCCCTCCGGGGGGGAAGTGAGAGAGCTTCGGATCAGGCGGCCGCGCTGCGCTGATAGCGGGCGCGGACCCGATCTGCGGTGCGCAGCGCATCGGCCGCCAGCGCCAGCATCGCCTGATAGGAATCGGGTGAGATGCCCAGAAAACTGCGACGGCCATCGCGTTGGCACGGACGGCGCACGATCAGGCCTTCCTTGGTCATGCCATTGATCCAGCGCAGCGCCGTGGTGCTGGGCACGTCCGCGGCAATGCACAGGCTGGTGACCGAGGTTTCGCGGCGCCAATAATGCGCCACCGCCAGATCGAGCAAAATGTCCCAAGCCGGTTCGCCCAGCGACAGGCCGGGCAGATGGCGGGCACGCAAACGGCGAATGCGGAACTGGCCTTCCAGAAAGGCAATGCAGTCACCTTCGGCAACATCGGTGCTGCTGGATTGCGGCTGGCCAACCAACTTGTCCGCCAGCGCGGCCAGGCCCTGCGCCATGTCGGCCACCTGGCGGGCGATGGCCGCCGATGGCTCTCCACTGCCGGCCAGCGCCTGCAGGGCCGCAAGATCCAGATTGGCGAGATCGACAGGCGGACGGTTCATTGCCTGCGGCGCAAAGCCGGGCTGGCCCTGCGGCGCCAAGCCGGGCTGGCCCCGATCGACCAACCGCCGTTCGGGCAACAGCCGTTCCGGCATTTCCCGTTCATCTCGGGCCGGCACGGCCTGGGCCCCGCTAGCGGCATCGCCCATCTCGTGTTCAGCCGTGTCGCGCTCGTCCGTGGCAGCGCGTGTTGATATGGGTTCTGCGGCCGAGCGGCCGGTGCCAAGCAAGCCTGACTCACCAAATTCACGCGAAAAACCCGTGTCGTACCCGACGTCAATCATCGACATCATGCCCCCATGACTGCAAGCGAACTATGGCTCGCAGGCAATGGTCTCTAACATTAGCTCCACTCTGGTGATGCAGAGGGGCTGGTCCATTATGGACAGTCCAGCCCGGGAAATTAGTTCATTAAGGTTTAATTCCGGCGACCATGCCGCGATTGGCCCGCGTTCGCCAACGCCTGCTGGCAACATGGCCAGGCACAGGCGCGCTGGTGGGCACACGGATTGACCGGATGGGAAACTCTCCACCTGCCAGCCGAGGATTTCGGCCAACATCGTCACTGGTTCATCCAGCATCGGTGGCAAGCCGAACAGCGCCAGCCGGCGCGTTGGCTCCGGCGCGTCGTTACGTGTTTGTGCCGCTTTTTCCGGATGAGAATGTTCAACAGCGCCGTCCGGCCGGGACCAACCCGGCCATCCGCCACTGTGTACAAAATCCTTGCTGATTACCCGCTGTGCAACACTCACTGGCCACCACTCCATCCGCCCGGCGCTGCAGCGCCACAATGGTGATAACGGCGGGTGGGTGATCGGCTTTCAGCATCAATCCGTGCGAAAAATGGTTAGCGGTGTCGATCCCGGCGCCGACTGCACGGGCTGCGGGTTGCTGTTATCCGGCAAAGGTGAACAAATCTTCCAGCACACTCAAACCCACCGGCAGCACCAGGCGATCCAGCCCCAGGCGCGCCAGCTGGTCTGCCAGATCTGCATCGCTGGCTTCCACGCGGATCACATTGCCGGTTTGTTGCAACACCAGCCGAGGGGCATCAGCACGCTGATCAGCATGCGCCTCCCAGCTCGGCCAGTTCTGCTTGCCATACCGATCCTGCGTGCCATGCCGATCCCGCACGCAATGCCAGTCCTGCGCGCCGTTGCCGTGCGGCGCATTGCCATCGCCCGATCCGCGATCGCTCAGCCCGCCATCCACCAACATCACATCGTCCATGCCCGGCACTGGCCAAGGCATCGCCGGATCGCCAGTACCAAAGGCGTCCGGAAACCGGCCAACCCAACTGCGCACCCGTGCGCTGGTGTGGAGAGGCTCAACCGCCCATCCCAGGATGGCCGCCAGCAATCTCGTTTTCTCAGCCTCATCCGGCCGTAATCCGATCATGCGAATACAGCGATTTGCGCACACGTCGGCCCTCTCCGACGACGCCGGCAACAATATCTCCACTATTTTTCCCCAACTCTAACCCTCGCACTTCCAAGGTTAACCGCTTGGTAACAGACGGCAAGATGCAACTTGGTCCATTTCGGTTGCGATCGGCGGTTCACCGTGGTGAACCACCAGCTCTCTCGACAGCGGGTCGGCAATTTGCTTCCATGCTGGTCCACACAAACACCAATTTGGGGAGAACGCGCATGTTCAGTCACATCATGCTGGGTGCCAACGACCTGGCCGCATCCAAGGCCTTTTACGATGCCACGCTTGCGGCCATGGGTGTTGCGCCGGGCTTTGCCGATGACAAGGGCCGCGTGTTCTGGATGACCCCCACCGGCATCTTCGCCATTTCAACCCCCATCGATGGCAGCCCGGCCTGCAACGGCAATGGCAGCACCGTCGGCTTTGCCATGGCCAATCCTGAAATGGCCGATGCCTGGCATGCCGCCGGCGTTGCCAATGGCGGCACCACCTGTGAAGATCCGCCCGGCGTGCGCCAGGGCGGCATGGGCGCGCTTTATCTCGCCTATCTGCGCGATCCGTCGGGCAACAAATTGTGCGCCCTGCATCGGATGCCCGCTTGATGCGCGGTCAGATCCTGTTGGCGGCGGCGTTGCTGCTGGCCGCCCCGGCTGCGGCCCAGTTGATCAAGGACCGCCCGGCCCTCACGCTGGCCGGCGCCCGCATCATCACCGATGCCGCCCAGGCCGAAGCCGACAAACGCGGCCTGAAGGTGACGATCGTGGTGGTCGATCCCGCTGGCGTGCCGATCGCGCTGCGCCGCATGGATGATGCGCCGCTGCCCGGCCCCGAAATCGCCACCGGCAAGGCGCAGACGGCGGCGCGTTTCGGCAATCCGACCGCCGTGTTCGAGCAGCGGCTGCAGAAGGAAGGTCAGTTGCGTTACCTGACCTTCCCGGGCGCGATGATCGCGTCTGAAGGCGGCGTCCCGATCAAGCGCGACGGCAAGACCGTGGGCGCGGTGGGTGTTTCGGGTGCAACTTCCCAGGAAGACGGCCTGATCGCCGCTGCCGGGGTGGCGTCACTGGAAGCCGAACTGGCCAAGGCGAAATAGGCCGCGGCGTGCAACACGGGCCGGGCGCGCAGGCAGTGGCCAGCGCGCTCGGCCCAGTTGTTTTTTCGGCAAGTCGTGCCGCCTCTTGCCGGTGATGGGCTGCCCGCGCTATTGAGGCGCAGCAAAACCGCACAGGAGAGACTGCCATACCACCGCCCCCACGCCGCATGATGAACACGCCAGCGCCGATGACCGGCCCGCGTTATGATGAATTCATCAGTGTTCCCAAAGTCCGTGTCATCGATCAGGACGGGGAAAATCTGGGTGTGCTCTACACCCGCGAAGCCATCGCCATCGCAGCTGAAGCTGGATTGAATCTGGTGGAAGTCTCCCCCGGCGCTGATCCGCCAGTGTGCAAGATTCTCGATATTGGCAAGTTCAAGTACGAAAGCCAGAAAAAGGCTGCCGCCGCTCGTAAGAACCAGAAGACGCAGGAGATCAAGGAGATCAAGATGCGTCCCAATATCGACGAGCATGATTATCAAACCAAGATGAAGGCCATCAACCGCTTCCTGGAAGACGGTGACAAGGTGAAGCTCACCCTGCGTTTCCGCGGCCGCGAATTGAGCCACGGCGAACTCGGCCTGAAGCTGCTGGAGCGCGTGCGCGACGAAACGGCGGAACTGGCCAAGGTGGAGCAACTGCCCCGCCTCGAAGGCCGCCAGATGCTGATGGTGATCGCGCCGAAATAAGCGGATACGGGCATGCCGATCGAAGCGCTGAACCACGTCCAACTGGCCATGCCACCCGGTCAGGAGGACGCGGCTCGGCGCTTTTATCGTGACCTGCTTGGTATCCCGGAGGTGCCGAAGCCCCCGGCGCTGGCAGCGCGCGGCGGGTGCTGGTTCGAGCGTGGCGCGCTGAAGGTCCATCTCGGCGTCGAAGTGGACTTCCTGCCCGCCCGCAAAGCCCATCCGGCCTTCACGGTCAGCAATCTGGCCGGCCTTATGCAGCAGCTTTTGGCCGCCGGCATCGCGGTGGATCGTGATGAGCCGCTGGCCGGCCATGACCGCTGCTATGTGTCCGACCCGTTCGGCAACCGCATCGAACTGATGGAGCCGCTGTGACCGGTCAGGGTGGCTGACAATTGCCAATCGGCGCTGCCGGCGCTAACCGGCGGCCATGTCATTCTTTGCCCCTGCCCTCGAAGGCACCAAACCTGAACATTATGCTCAATTCGGCCAGCAGCTCGCGCTGTTGATCGGTGACGAGCGCGATTTCGTTGCCAACATGGCCAATATGGCAGCGCTGATCTTCCACCAGTTGCCCGATCTCAATTGGGCCGGTTTTTATCTGATGAAAGATGGTGAGCTGGTGCTGGGGCCGTTCCAGGGCAAGCCGGCCTGCATCCGCATCCCGCTGGGTCGCGGCGTGTGCGGCACGGCGGCGGCAACGCGGCAAACCCAGGTGGTGGCCGATGTCCACGCCTTCCCTGGCCATATCGCCTGCGATGCCGACAGCCGGTCTGAAATCGTGGTGCCGCTGATCGTGGGGGGCACGGTGATCGGCGTGCTTGATCTGGACAGCCCGAAACCCGGCCGCTTCGATGAAGACGACCGGGCCGGGCTGGAAACCGCTGCGAGGCTCTTGCTTGGGTCCAGCCTGATGGCCTGAACGGTTGCCGGCGGGCCGGATTGGACCCCTTGCCGCCGGCGACTGCTCAGATCATTTTTCGATCTTCTCAAAGCGGACAATCGGGCCGCTGCCGTTGCTGGCGATGGCCGCATCAATGCCCTTCAGGGCGGCGGCGCGCTGATCGGCGGAAAGATCCCTTGATGCTTCGATAGCGCTGCGGGCCGACACCATGGCTTCGCGCACCTTTTTCTGCATTTCCATGCCGCAGGTGGCGAGCTGGCCCAGATCGGCATCGGCCGGCATCTTGATGCCATCCTTGTCGCAGCGGGCGCGCATCCGAGCGGTCACTTCGGCGATGCGGGCTTCGGCTTCCTTGCCGGCCAGGGCGGCGTGCTTGCCGGCCATTTCGGCCATTTCCTGATGGCGGATCACCACGATCTTCTTGCCTTTGGCGGTTTCCATCATCTTCACCATTTCGTCGGGGCCGTCGCCGTGCATCATCATCACGTGCGGGCCTTCGCCGCTGGTTTCGTCGGTCACCACCTTGCCATCCTTGATGATCATGGTGCGAACGGCCTGCTTGTCACCTTTGCCGGCTTTGCCATCCGCCTTGTGGTGGAAGATCATCACCTTGGGCGGGGCTGGCGGTGCCGGCGGAACAGGAAGCTGGGCGGCGGTTGGTGGAACCGGGAGCTCGACGGGCGTGGGCGGCGC
>NZ_JANPML010000220.1:0-1646 GCF_031422795.1 Sandarakinorhabdus sp. | reverse complement strand
GAAGGCGACGATCGCCAAGCTGCAAGAACGCGGTGTCAAGGTCGCGATGATGACCGGCGACAACCAGGCCACCGCCGATCGCATCGGCAAGGAACTGGGCATCGACATCGTGCTGGCCGAAGTGCTGCCCGGCCAGAAGGCGGCCAAGATCAAGGAACTGCAGGACCAGGGCCACAAGGTCGGCATGGTCGGCGACGGCATCAACGATGCGCCGGCGCTGACCCAGGCTGATGTTGGCTTTGCCATCGGTGCCGGCACCGACGTGGCGATGGAAAGCGCCCAGGTCGTGCTGATGAAGAGCGACCCGTATGACGTGGTCGGTGCCATCGAGCTGTCGCGCGCCACGCTGCGCAAGATGCACCAGAACCTGTGGTGGGCGGTCGGCTACAACGTGATCGCCTTTCCGCTGGCGGCGGGGGTGTTCTACCCCTTCACACTGTCGCCAGAGATCGCCGCACTGTCGATGTCGGGCAGCTCGGCGGTGGTGGCCATCAACGCGCTGATGCTCAAGCGCACCAAGCTGGCCGGCATCAAGCGCGCAGGATCACCGGGTGAGCAGTCGCCCGCCACGAAGCTTGCTGCGGGAGTGGCGGCATGAACAAGCCCCCGCGCAATGCGCAGACGACAAGGCTGCCGTCGCCGGCCGCCGGCAGGAGCGGGCGCGTTTCATGGTGGCTGCTCACGGCCTGCGGTGTTTGGCTGATAGCGCTGGGTCTGTATTTCGTCGCTGTGCGGCCACCCCTGTTGCCTGAAGACCCGCGCTTCATGGGCACCACGCTCGAACAGCTTCGGACGGCCGTGCCTGGACTCGAAGCTTGGTTGCAGAAAGTCTTCACCGTCATGGGTGGATTCATGGCCGGTACGGGCGTGCTTACGGTCTTCGTTGCCACCGTCGCCATGCCATTGCGATTACAAGCCACACCTTGGGCGCTGGGCATTACTGGCGCGTTGACTGTCGTGCTGATGAGCGCCACCAACTTCGCCCTGCAGTCTGATTTCAGATGGCTGCTGTTGTTACCGGCCTTGGTCTGGCTGGTGGGCCTTGTCGTCTATCTGGCGAGCCGCGGCGCAAGTTCTATCGGTCATGGCCGGGGCTTCTGTGGCGTGAACTGAATGTGCTTCTCAGCCACCGCCAGCTTTTCCGCAGCCGCGCTGTTGCTCGGCATCGGTACCTTGACCTTGAGGTCGGCGTTGGCGACGCGTCAGCGTCGGGCCCTGCCGTTCGCGGCGATTCCAATGCTGTTTGCATGCCAACAACTCATCGAAGGCGTGATCTGGCTAACTTTCAGCATGGATGCGCCGTTGCTGAACTCCGTGCTGACCCACGCGTATTCCTTTTTCTCGCACGTGCTGTGGCCGGTTTACGTGCCCCTGGCAGTGGTGCTGATGGAGCCTGCCGGATGGCGTCGCTGCGCGTTGTTCGTGTTCGTTGCGGCCGGCCTCGCAGTTGCGTCCTACTTGCTGTACGTCTTGGTGGCGTTTCCCATCATCTCGCGGCCGAGCGGTCAGCACATTGAATACCTTTCGCCGCACTTCTTTGCGGTCGTCACGATGACGCTGTACCTGATGTCGACCGCGATCAGTCCGCTGCTGTCCAGTCACCGCATGGTCGTCGTCTTCGGCGCTTTGGCGCTGCTGTCGTTCGG
>NZ_JANPML010000219.1:0-6547 GCF_031422795.1 Sandarakinorhabdus sp. | reverse complement strand
CGGCGCGTTCGGTTCAATCGTCGTGACGATCGGATTGTCCCAACTGTCCTGGTTGCGGGCAATGGCGGCTTCCGCTTCGCCGGCCTGCACACCATTCTGCGGAAAGATCGCCGAACGATATTGGGTGCCGATATCGCCGCCCTGCCGGTTCAGCGTGGTCGGATCGTGGGTGTGGAAGAAGATATCCAGCAATTCCGCATAGCTGATGATGTCCGCATCATAGACGATGCGCACCGCTTCGGTATGGCCGGTGGCGCCGGAGCACACCTGTTCATAGGTGGGATTGTCCCTGTGGCCGCCGATATAGCCGGATTCGACCACTTCGACGCCCTTGAGTTCATTGAAAACCGCTTCGGTGCACCAAAAGCAGCCGCCAGCAATAATAGCAGTGTCGCGCACCATAAGTCCCTCATTGTCAAATATTTGTGATGAAACTATACTAGGTATCTGGTGTTGTCGGGCACCTGAGATAAGCTTGGCTGAGGGGCAGAGCAAGACAGTCGCGCGCGGGCAGGGCGTCGCACCATGATGCACGGGGGCGTGTGTGAGCAGTTTTCAGAATGTCCAGACGTATGTGCGCGCCGTGCGCACCGCGCCGAGCCTGACCGATATCGGCCTGGTGCTGAAGGACGCCACGCGCGCATTTCAGTTCGATCATTTCGCGCTGGCCCAGCGGGTCAACGCTCCCAACCGCCTCGGCCCGGTGCGTCTCACCGATTTTCCTGATCATTGGGTTGAAAATCTGGTGCTGAGTGGCCGGATCGCCGATGATCCGGTGCTGCTGGCCTGCGAACGCAGTGCGGCACCTTTTGCCTGGAGCAATCTCGATTCCATCCTGCCGATGACAGTCCGGCACAAGGCCTATATGACCCAGGCGCGCAGCGCAGGGCTGGCCGAAGGCTATACTGTGCCGATTCATGTGCCGGGCCAAGCCTCTGGGCTGGTCAGCTTCGTGATGGCCGAAGGCCGGCAATTGCCCACGGATTCGCTGCCGGCCGCGCAATATCTCGCCTGTTTCGCGTTCGAGGCGGCACGCCGGCTGAAGCTGAAGATGGCAGGTGATGACCCACCAGAGGGACCGAAACTCACCCAGCGGCAGCTTGATTGCCTGGTGCTGGCGGCGCGCGGCAAATCCAATTGGGTGGCCGGGCAATTGCTGGGCCTGGCCGGCGGCACGGTGCACAAATATCTGGAGGCCGCCAAAACCCGCTATGGCGTCGCCACCCGCACCGAACTGGTTGTTCGCGCCTTGTTCGATGGCCAGCTGGCATTCTCCGATGTGATGGGTGACAGCCACCGGGACGGCTGATAAGCCATCGGCCTGAAGGGGCCGGCTGATGCCCCGCAGCCTTGGGGTGAGCACAGCGGATGGTCGACAGCGAGAGCGAAACCGTCAACGGCAAACCAGTTCCGCCCGTTGGCGGGCCGTATGCCTGGTATGTCCTGGCGCTGCTGGTGCTGGTTTATGTGATGAACTTCATCGACAGGCAGATCCTGTCGATCCTGGCCGAAGACATCAAGCGCGACCTTGGCCTCACCGATGCCCAGCTGGGCTTTCTCTATGGCACGGCGTTCGCTGTGTTTTACGCCCTGTTCGGCGTGCCGATCGGCCGCCTGGCGGATAACTGGGTCCGCACGCGGCTGCTGGCGCTGGGCCTCACCTTGTGGTCGGGGATGACCGCCATGTCGGGCCTGGCTGGCAGTTTCAACCAGTTATCGCTCGCCCGCATTGGCGTTGGCGTCGGCGAAGCGGCGGCTGGCCCGTCGGCCTATTCGATGATTTCCGATTGGTTCCCCAAGGCGCGGCGCGCCACGGCGATCTCCATCTATGCCGCCGGCCTCTATTTGGGCGGCGGCGTGTCGCTGCTGATCGGGGCTGTGGTGGTGAAGGGCTGGAACGCGGCCTATCCCGGCGGCGGCCCGCTGGGGCTGGTCGGCTGGCAGGCGGCATTCATGGCGGTCGGCATTCCGGGGCTGCTGCTGGCCTTGTGGGTGGCGACGCTGATCGAGCCGATCCGCGGCCGTGCCGATGGCCTGCCGCCGCCGGTGCCGATGGCCGGCAAAACCATATTGCGCAATTTCGCCGCCGATCTGGCCAGCGTCATCCCGCCGCTCACCCTGATCAACATGGCGCTGCTCGGCCGCCGTGCGCTGCTGGAAAATATTGCCGTGCTGGCGCTGGTCGCCGGGCTGGTGGCCACGCTGGTGCATTTCACCGGCGAAATCCCGCAATTCCTCGCCGTTGGCACGGGCCTTTATGCGGTGATCAGCTGGGCGCAATCGATCAAGCGCCGCGACAAGCCGACCTATGAAATGATCTGGGGCACCCCGGCCTTCGTGCTCACCATCATTGGTTTCGGCTCGATCAGTTTCGTCGGCTATTCGGTCGGCTTCTGGGCAGCGCCCTATGCCTTGCGCACATTTGCCGAACCGATGCTGGCCAGCGGCGGCCCCATCCCCTGGTATGGCACCAAGGAATCGGTGGCCTTCATTCTGGGCGGCGGCGGCGCGCTCGGCGGCTTTGTCGGCACCATCCTGGGCGGCGTGCTGGGCGATTGGGCCAAGAAACGCCATCCTTCGGGGCGCATCATGGTGGGCGCGCTCGCCACGCTGGTGCCGGCACCGTTCATCTGGCTGCAGTATACCACCAGCGATCTGGCGATGTTCTTCCTGTGCTTTGCCCCCACCACCATTTTTGGATCGATGTATGTCGGTGTCGCCGCGGCCACCACGCAGGATCTGGTGATGCCGCGCATGCGCGGCGCAGCGACCGCCACTTTCTTCATCGGCACCACGCTGTTCGGGTTGGGCCTGGGGCCGTGGTTCACCGGCTTTGTGTCCAGTATCAGCGGCAGCCTGGGCACCGGCGTGCTGGCGCTGCTGTTGATGGCCCCGTTCACCATCACCTGTCTCTATTTCGTCTACCGCCTGCTGCCCGCGGCCGAAGCCACACGGCTCGATCGCGCCCGCGCCGCCGGCGAAATCATCGGAGCCTCTGCTACATGAAGATCGAATCCCTATTCAGCGTCGCCGGCAAGACCGCCGTGGTCACCGGCGGCAGCCGCGGCATTGGCGAGATGATTGCGCGTGCGTTGGTGGAAAACGGCGCGCACGTCATCATCACCAGCCGCAAGATTTCCGATTGCGAAGGTCTCGCTGCCCAGCTCGGCCCGGCCTGCACCGCCATCCCGGCCGATCTGAGCCAGATGGCCGAGATCGAGCGCTTTGCCGCCGCCGTTGCCGCCGTCACGCCCAAGGTCGATATCCTGTTCAACAACGCCGGCGCCTCGTGGGGGGCCGAGTTTGACGCATTCCCCGAAGCCGGCTGGGACAAGGTGATGGACATCAACGTGAAGTCGGTGTTCTTCCTCACCCAGAAACTGGCCCCCCTGCTGGAAGCAGCGGCCAGCCCCGGCAATCTGGCCAAGGTGATCAATATCGGCTCGATCGATGGCCAGCATGTTTCGGATCTGGAAACCTACAGCTATGCCGCCTCCAAGGCCGGCGTGCTGCACATGACGCGAATGATGGCCAAATTCCTGGCCAAGCGGCACATCAACGTGAACGCCATCGCGCCGGGCTTCTTCCCATCGAAAATGACCGCCGTCATCGCCGAGGAGTTCCGCGAAGCTTTCCGCGCCGCCACGCCGATGCAGCGCTGGGGCACGCCCGACGACATGGCCGGGGTGGCGCTGTTCCTGTCCAGCCGGGCCAGTGATTTCCTGTGCGGCAGCGTGATTACCGTGGATGGCGGTTACGCCACGACGGTCTGATTCTGGCGCGCCTGAATCGCCCGCATATGGGCAAAATACCGGTGGCGCGGCATAGTCAAAAAGCGCATTGAATTGGCATCCGGCCCGTGGTTATCGCTACGGGTGTGCATTGATTTTGCCTTCACAGGCGGGGATGGGTCGTGAAAAAGATCGAAGCTGTCATCAAGCCGTTCAAGCTGGATGAAGTGAAAGAAGCGCTGCACGAAGTGGGCGTGTCGGGGATCACCGTCACCGAAGCCAAGGGCTTTGGTCGTCAAAAAGGCCATACCGAACTGTATCGCGGCGCTGAATATGTCGTCGATTTCCTGCCCAAGGTGAAGCTGGAGGTCGTTGTGGACGACGACCAGGTGGAGCGCGTGGTGGAAGCCATCACCAACGCGGCGCGCACCGGGCGGATTGGCGATGGCAAGATATTTGTGTCGCCCATCGAAATGGCCGTGCGCATCCGCACTGGCGAACGCGACAGCGACGCGATCTGATATTTCAAACCCTAATTCAGGCAACCAAGAAACCACAAGGGAAGACCCGATGACCACTGCGGCCGACATTCTGAGCATGATCAAGGAGAAGGAGATCGAGTGGGTCGATCTGCGCTTCACCGATCCCAAGGGCAAGTGGCAGCATCTGACCATGG
Source organism: Sandarakinorhabdus sp. (assembly GCF_031422795.1). Taxonomy (GTDB): domain Bacteria; phylum Pseudomonadota; class Alphaproteobacteria; order Sphingomonadales; family Sphingomonadaceae; genus Sandarakinorhabdus. Next base: position 2,140 of record NZ_JANPML010000219.1, on the reverse strand, counting down.
TCTCGGGCGTCATCGACGAAGACATGCTGAACGATGGTTTCATGTTCGACGGATCGTCCATCGCCGGCTGGAAGGCGATCAACGAAAGCGATATGATCCTGATGCCGGATCTGGATGCGACCTATATCGATCCGTTCTCGGCCACGCCGATGATGATCCTGATTTGCGACATCGTCGAACCGTCGACGGGCCAGCTTTATGGCCGCGATCCGCGCTCCACCGCCAAGCGCGGTGAAGCCTATCTGAAGGCCAGCGGCATCGGCGACACCGTCTATGTCGGCCCGGAAGCCGAATTCTTCGTGTTTGACGATGTGCGCTTTGGCCTTGGCTACAACGAAGGCTTCTTCCACCTCGATGATATCGAACTGCCGACCAACTCAGGCCGCCAGTATGAGCAGGGCAACATGGCCCACCGTCCGCGCGCCAAGGGTGGGTATTTCCCCTGCGCCCCGGTCGACAGCGCCGTTGATCTGCGTGGCGAAATGGTTGCTACCATGTTGGACATGGGCCTGCCTTGCGACAAGCATCACCATGAAGTGGCCTCGGCTCAGCACGAGCTTGGCCTGACCTACGGCAAGCTGGTCGAGACGGCTGATCGCATGCAGGTCTACAAGTACGTGGTTCACCAGGTCGCCCATGCCTATGGCAAGACCGCGACTTTCATGCCCAAGCCGATCAAGGACGACAACGGCAGCGGCATGCACACCCACCTTTCGATCTGGAACGGCAAGACCCCGCTGTTTGCCGGCGACCAATATGCCGGCCTCAGCGAGATGGCGCTGTTCTTCATCGGCGGCATCATCAAGCACGCCAAGGCCTGCAACGCCTTCACCAACCCCGGCACCAACAGCTACAAGCGACTGGTGCCCGGCTTCGAAGCGCCGGTGCTGCTGGCCTATTCCAGCCGCAACCGTTCGGCGTCGTGCCGCATTCCTTATGGCACCGGCGCCAAGTCCAAGCGCGTCGAAGTGCGCTTCCCGGATGCACTGGCCAACCCGTATCTGGCCTATACCGCGTTGCTGATGGCGGGCCTTGATGGCATCGAAAACCGCATCCACCCCGGCCCGGCCATGGACAAGAACCTGTATGACCTGCCGCCGCGCGAACTGAAGAAGGTGCCGACGGTGTGCGCGTCCTTGCGTGAAGCGCTGGCGGCGCTCGACAAGAGCCGGGCGGTGTTCACCAAGGGTGGGGTGTTCACGGATGACCAGATCGATTCGTATATCGAGCTGAAGATGGAAGAGGTGATGCGGTGGGAGATGACGCCGGCGCCGGTTGAATTTGATATGTATTACAGCGCGTAAGCGGCGAGTGGTTAGTGCGCAGCACTAACCACCGTCTCGCGTAGCGCTCGGCCAGCGAGCGAAAAGGGCAGCCCCTCAGGGCTGCCCTTTTTGACTCGTCTGACGACGTGGCTCCGCCACGCACTTTCTTGCTCTTTCCTTCTTCCTTGTCCCCCTCCCAGCCAGCACCGCCGCACCAGTAGCGCGGGCTTGGCCCGCGCTACTGCGCCTCCCTCCCCGCACAGCCGCCGCCCCGCACGGGCAAAGCCCGCGCGACTGGGAGAGCAGCACATCCGGCACGATCGAAAGCGAAGAAAGGAAGACAAGAAAGAGCGCGGCAAAGCCGCGCCGTCGGACGAGTCAAAAAGGGCGGGAGAATGCTCCCGCCCTTTTCGCTCGCCGTCCGTGACTGCACCGAGTCAGACCACAACGCTGCGCGTTGTGGTCAGCCGGCTTGTCAGAACACCACCCCAAACTCCAGCCGTCCCCGCACCTGCGACCGATCCACACCAGCCGCGCCAAACGCCGCCCCCGGCGTGATCCCCGAAACCGACACCAAAGACACTTCCGGCCGTACGAAGAAACGATCAAACGTATAGGTCGGCGTCACCGTCACCGAAAAGGCATTGGAGCCCGGGCCATAAAGGAAATTGGCCGCCGTCGCCCGCGACGCCTTGCTGTCGATATACTCCAGACGCACTGGCAGCGCCCAATTGTCGTCGATCTTGTAACGCGCCAGGAAACCCACGCCCCAATTATCGGCCTTGGTGGTGCCGTTGAAGGCCAGATCAGGCACGCGGGCATATTGGAAATACGGCTGCACCAGCCAGTTTTCGCCGGAATAGCTGTAGATCAGG
>NZ_JANPML010000218.1:0-9519 GCF_031422795.1 Sandarakinorhabdus sp. | reverse complement strand
CCTTGTCGGCGGCGATCGACAGCTGGACGTTGACCAGGTTGATGTTGGTATCGGACGGGTTCGACTGGCTCACCAAAACGGTGACGTCGTTGCGCGCCCAGGCAGGAACATAGCTTTGAACGGCGGTACGGGCCTGGGCACTGGTCATGCGGTTGACTGAGACGGTGCGCGCCACACGATTGGCGCCAAACTGCATCCCGCTGTAGGCGTAGACCACCGTGCCAAATTCGAACACGCCAAACAACATGCTGGTCAATATTGGCAGTATTAATGCCAATTCAGTGGCGGTTGCGCCGCGTTTGCAGCGGACAAGATTGCCCGACAGAGATTTATTACTGGTAAATAATCCCTTAAGCATACAAAACACTCCCCCCGTCCTCTAGAGACGAGACTTTATACGCAACACAATGATTCAATAGATATGTTGTATCTCAGTATTAAGACTACGAGTCAAATTTTAGACTCTAGCACTAGTGAATCTTTATTGACCATTATTGATGCTGGGGCGCCGATCTGATGCGCGCAACACGGTAAACGGCCACGCTACAAGCGCAGGCAAGCGGCGCCTGCACGGCACCGCTAGTGGGCTATCGACAGGCTGAATCGCGCGAATCGCCCGCGAATCGGGGCGAATCCGCGTCTTGATGAATTGAACCGGGGTCGCTCCGAAGGTCGCCAGTCTACGACCAGAACACGGGCGAGAGGCTGGGCTAGAGGCTGGGCGAGACGCAAGCCGGCGCACCGCGGCCGCCGCGAACGGTGGCCGCGGTCAGCGCCTCACTTCACCAGCCGCACAAACGCATCGCCCAGGCGGCCGCTGTTGGGGCAGCGCATGACGATGCGGATATCGTCATAGTCGGTATCGGTCCACGCCGGCTGCAGCCAGTTGCTGTTGGCCCCGGCCTGGCCGGGCGGGCGATCTTCGAAGCCGAAATACATGAACTTGCCAGGCTCGCAGGGGCGGGTTTCCCGGTTGCGCGTGCTCTGGCGGTTGCGGCCGGTGGGAATGGTGGAGCTGCCCGAACCCGGGGTGCATTGTTCCGCCGTATCGCAGCGCACGGTTTCGAGGATGTTGTAACCCTGCAGATCGAATTGCTCCACCCAGCCCTCGATGCGGGTGTCGGTATGATAATTATGCTCCGGGCGGCCGGGCTGCACGCCCCCAACAACGGCAGCGGGGTTGGCCCACAGCGCCGGGAACGCCTTGGCATGACGGACATTGCGCAGACGGATGCTGAGCGTCTGGCCTTCCTGCGTGCAGCGCGGCCATGTCGGGTTGGTCGGCGGATTGGCGGTAACCACGCCGCCCGAAATCGCCACGATATTACTGGCCGGCGGCATGTTGTTGGATACCAGCGTCATCTGCGAACGGCGCGAATCCGCCGAGCCAGTGCCGCGCGTATCGAAGCAATAGACATAGATTTCGTTGAAATCGCCGGCTTCGGGATCCAGCGTGCGGCTTTCAGGCGGCTGATAGAAGACGTTGACCGGGCGAGCAGCGATCGCTTCGACCGAGATTTTCTTGGCATCATCAACGAAGATCGCGGAAAACAGCTGGCCGACGCCATTGCTTCGGCCCGGTGAACGTTCGCCGCGCACCCGCACGGCGTTGGCATCGCTGCTGTTGTCGGGCCGGAAGCCGTTGGCATTGTCGTAGATGCCCAAGGTCACATCGGCGCCATTGGTCATCCCGGCATAATCGGCCGGCAGCTGGCTGGCGGCAAACTGCAGCGCTGTCGCCGTGACATCGCCGCCCCGTTCGATTTCGGCAGCCGCAGCCAGCGCCGCGCCGTCCACGGTCAGCTGCATCCGGTTGTGGACCATGTTGTAGAGGCTGAAATCGACACCCAGGGCCAGACCGCCGGCAATGATCGGCATCGACAGGGTAAAGATGGCGGCGCTGGCCCCACCGCGGGCTGCGTACAGCCGGGCGAGGAGCGACAGCGAACGGGGGCGGGTGCGGGGCTCAATCATCGACATAGGGGAGCTCTTGCTTCATCGTGACCGTGGCGCTCAGCTGCCAGGGCACGAGGCGGGTGAGGATGGCCAGCGGCGTCGCCTGCTGGGCCGGCACCGACAACTGAACCTGCACCAAATTGACATTGACGTTGGCCGCGTTGCTCTGCGTCACCGACACGGTGACATCATTGCGCACCCAGCCCGGGAAATAAGCGCGCACATCGGTCTGCGCCTGCGCCGTGGTCATGCGATTGACAGCAATGGTGCGGGCCACGCGATTGGCGCCGAATTGCATCATGCTGTAGGAATAGACCACCGCGCCATATTCAAAGACGGCTAGAATCATGGTGGTCAACAGTGGCAGGATCAGTGCTAATTCCGTTGCGGCTGCCCCTTTTCGGCAACGCCGGAGGCTTTTCGCCCTTCCGGTAATACTCGTTAATGCTGAAGCATTCTCAAACATACGCACACCACCCTGAAACACGCCACGTCGTTTGAACAACAACCCCTGTGACCACGCGTATTTCCAGTAAAATTCATTGTTAGTCAAGTTATCTTTATTTTTATTAGCGATTTGCATTAACGAATATTACAATTCTTGCGAATTCGGCCGATTTTCGAAGGAGATTGGCCATATTGGAAGCGTCAGCAGCCCTCCAGCATCGTGGCCGGTCTGAACAATGCCCACCGCGAATCGGTCGAAGTGCGGCTGATGTCAGTGCCGCAAGCGGTGATCGCCGCTCAGCAAGGCGGCGTTGCTGGGCGTTGAGGGCCTGGATCTGAAATGGTGCGGCTGAGCGGAGCGAAGTTGAACCCGCACGATGGGTTGGCGGCCGGCATCGCGCAAACAAAGATCGCGATGGGTTGGCGGGCGGCATCGCGCAAACAAAGATGGTGCACCCGACAGGATTCGAACCTGTGGCCTCTGCCTTCGGAGGGCAGCGCTCTATCCAGCTGAGCTACGGGTGCAACGGAGGTGCTGTTAGCAGCGCTTGGCCACAGGCGCCAGACGGTTTTGCGGTCAGCGTTTTTTGGGCTTGGCCGGCTGGCGTTCGAAAGGCGCGAGGCCGCAACGCGGGCCGTTGAAGTTGCGGGCCATCGGCTGGATCACGGTGATGATATCCTGCGCGCACAATTGGCCGATGCTGGTGGAATAGGAAAAGGCGCGTTCGGTGCCCAGTTGCGGGCAAGCGCTGTGCAGATTGGCCCGCCACACGCTGCCATCGCGCAGGGTGAAATCGATGGCGCGGCTGTTGACGACATTGGTGCTGCGCAGGGCCGAAAGCTGCAGGCACTGGCGGACTTCGGGCGCGGCCGATGCTTGCGCGGCGGGTGCCTGCGCGGCCACCGGCAAGGCCAGACCAAGGCCCACAGCGCAGGCTGCCATGCTGAAGGTGTGAAGGCTGATCATGGGCAGGATGCTCTGCCGCGGCGCTTGAATGGCGGGTGAATGGCCGTTCAGCGGACCAGTAACTGTTTCGCCTTGAACTGACACAGATGGGCGACGGCGCAATCAAGGCATTTGGGGCTGCGCGCCGTGCACACATACCGGCCGTGCAGGATCAGCCAGTGATGGGCATTGCGGCGCCACGGCGCCTTCACCCGCTTCATGATGCCGGTTTCCACCGCCAGCGGTGTCTTGCCGGGCGCCATGCCGGTGCGATTGGCGAGGCGGAACACGTGGGTATCCACCGCGCAGGTTTCTTCACCGAACAGCACGTTGACCACCACATTGGCCGTCTTGCGGCCCACACCGGGCAGGGTTTCCAGCACATCGCGGCTGTTCGGCACCTCGCCGTCAAATTCGTCCACCAGCCGGCGCGACAGGGCGATGACATTCTTCGCCTTGGCATTGAACAGGCCGATGGTGCGGATATGCTGTTTCAGCCCGTCTTCACCCAGATCGAGCATCTGCTGCGGCGTGTGCACCGCTTCAAACAGGCGGCGCGTGGCCTTGTTGACCCCCACATCGGTGGCCTGGGCTGACAACACGACCGCGACCAGCAGCTGATAGCCATTGCCATAGGCCAGCTCGGTTTCCGGTTCCGGCCGCGCGGCGGCGAGAATGCGGAAATACGCGTCAATCTCGGTCGCCGTCATCAGTCGCTGATATTGCTTGGTCATGATGTCGCCCTTCCGCCAAAGCGGTTGGCAGGGCAAGGCCCAACCGAATAGGGAGTCCGGGTGCTGCTTGATCTCACCCTCACCCCGAATCGATCCTTGCCGCGTGATCACGCGCGCATCCTGATTCTGGCGATTGGCGGCCTGTTCCTGATCGGCTCCATCCGCTTCCTGATCCTGGGGCTGTGGCCGGTGATTCCGTTCATGATCGCCGATGTCGCGCTGGTGGCCTGGGCGTTCCGCAGCAATTACCGATCGGGCGGCGCGCGTGAACGGCTGGTGCTGGCCGATGATGCGCTCACCCTCACCCGCATCGATCCGTGGGGCAAGGCGGTGGACGAGGTGCTGGAGCCTTATTTCACCCGTGTCGAACTCGAAGAAACCCCGCTGGGCGATGCGTTGCTGTTCCTCTCTGCGCGGGGTCGGCGGCTGCGGGTCGGGCATTTCCTGTCAGCGCCGGAACGCCGTGAAGTGGGCGCCGTCATCCGCGAGGCGTTGGCGCGCTATCGCAATTCCAGCACGTCGGCCATGGCGTAACGGCCGGGCTTGCGCCCCGCCAACCACTGCGCCGCCTTCAGCGCACCGCGGGCAAAAATGCTGCGGTCTTCGGCGCGGTGCCACAATTCGATGCGCTCGCCTTCGCTGGCCAGCAGCACCATGTGATCGCCGGCCGCGCTGCCACCACGCAGCGAAGCAAAGCCGATATGGCCTTCCACGCGCGCGCCGGTGATGCCGTCGCGGCCGCGATCGCTGTGGTTGGCCAGATCAACGCCGCGCCCTTTCGCCGCAGCTTCGCCCAGCGCCAGCGCCGTGCCCGATGGCGCATCCACCTTCAGCCGGTGGTGCAGTTCGGCAATCTCGATATCCCAATCCGGTCCCAGCGCAGCGGCCGCCTGTTCGACCAGCCGGGCCAGCAGGGTGACGCCCAGGCTGGTGTTGGCGGCCTGCAGCACGGCGATATCTCGCGCTGCGGCATCGATCAGCGCGTGGTGCTCCGCCTCCAGCCCGGTGGTGCCGATGACCAGCGCACTACGGCCTTCCTGTGCCGCCTCGATGCTGCCCGCCAGCGCGCCCGGCACGGAAAAATCGATCAGCACGTCGCATTTATGCGCGATGGCGCCGATGTTGGAGCAGATCGTGAGCGTTTCGGGATGCCCCGGCCCAGCGGGACGGCCGCAGCTGCCATGGCCAGCCCGCTCTACCGCGCCGGCCAACGTCAGCCCCGGCCAATCCGACAGGGCAGCAATAATGGCCTGCCCCATGCGGCCCCCGGCGCCCAGCACACCTACGCGGATCAACTTCTTCGTCATGCCGGCCACATTGGCGGCTTGAGCGGGCCAGCGCAACGGCTTGCTGATCCGGCGGCGCCAACTCTATGGTGTCAGCCATGACCCACAGCATCGTCATCCTCACCGGCGCCGGCATTTCGACGGAATCCGGCGTGCCCACCTTCCGCGCCGCCGATGGCCTGTGGGAAGGCCACCGCGTGGAGGATGTCGCCACCCCACAAGCCTTCCGCCGCAACCCGGCCCTGGTGCAGCAATTCTACGATCAACGCCGCGCCTTCCTAGGCCAGGTGGTGCCTAACGCCGCCCACATGGCGCTGGCGCGGCTGGAGGCGGAATGGAGCGGAAGCTTCCTCCTCGTCACCCAGAATGTCGATGATCTGCACGACCGCGCCGGCCACAATCGCTTGGCTCACATGCACGGCGAGCTGAACTCCGCCCTGTGCACCCGCTGCGGCGCGGCGCGGCCCTGGCGCGGGCCACTGCTCGGCGATCCCGCCTGCCCGGCCTGCCGCCGGTCCGGTTCCTTGCGCCCCGATATCGTCTGGTTCGGCGAAATGCCCTACCACATGGACGACATCAGCGCGGCCATCGCGCGCTGCGATCTGTTCGTCTCCATCGGCACCTCCGGCGCGGTCTATCCCGCCGCCGGCTTCGTTGGGTGGGCCCACGACGCCGGCGCGCGCACGCTGGAACTCAACCTCGAACCCTCCGCCGGCACGCCGATGTTCGACGAAGCCCGCCACGGTCCGGCCAGCGCGCTGGTGCCGGCGTGGGTAGAGGAAATGCTGGCGGGGCGGTGAAGGGAAGAAAGAGAGCCTCCGGCGGGCAGGGTCGCAGACCCTGCACCCATTTGTTTTTGGGCGGTGCTTGATGTCCGATTCGGGATCGATACCGGACATCGCGTCAATACGCCGGTTCGCTCCCGTCGCCTAAGTGGAGCTTCCCATTTCGGACAGTGAACCAACGCTCTCGGCCGAGTCGGTGGTCCACAAGATGCCATTGTGGTTGGCCAGCAGTAGTGGAGAATGAAATGAAGCGGACGCCATTCTCCAACGCAAGCTCGACCTCTGGTAATCGACCGAAAAGCTGCAGACTTTCAACGCGTGCGCCACGAAGTCGAGCGAAGCACGGCTCCCAGAGTTCCTCTTCACTCCAACTTCCAGCCAAAATGTTGGAGCCGTCCTCAATTCGCCAGCTCCACTCCACGCCAAGTGAGAATCGGCCTTCAGGGTGGCCTTGAGAGCCATCGCGCTTCGTTCTAGGCGTGAGGATTCCGAACTCTATGAACACAGCAGAGCCGTAACCACGCGACAAATAGCTAATTGGCTCGCCCAAAAGGTCCGCCACTAGGGAATCAAATGCAGCATCAGCTTCCATGTGTCGTTGAATGCCGTACGAGTTCCTGGTCCGCAATGCAGTTGCGAGCGGACACGTGCACAACACGCACACTTCAAATCAACCGGGTGCAGGGACTGCGTCCCTGCCCGCCGGAGGCATCCCTTTCTACCCCTCGTCCAAAGCACGGATATCCGGCTGCATCAGCTGGATGAACAGCAGCGCCGTCAGGTACGCGCCCGCCGCAATCGCGAACATCGGCCAGTAGCCGACGCCGTTGGTGAGGCACCAGCCGGTCAGTTCGATGATGCCGGCCCCCGTCAGATTGCCGGCCACGCCGCCCAGCGCCATCACCCCGGCGACACGTGATGTGGGCACAGTATCGGCGGCGAGGCCGAAGATGTTGGTGGAGAAGCCCTGGTGGGCAAACAGCGCCATCCCGATGATCAGCGCCGCCACAATCGGCCCGGGCGCCACCAGAGCCAGCGGCATCGGTACGATTAGCACGGCATAAAACAACATGCTCGATTTGCGGGCGCGGTTGACGGTCAAGCCGCGTTTGAGCAGCGCCGGAAACAGGAATCCGGAACTCAAGGCGCCGAACGCGGCCAGCGTGAAAATGATGGCGGTCGGCACCCCGATCTCGGCCTGGCTCAGCCCGAAGGTCTTGGCGAGAAAATCCGGTGACCAGAACAGCACGAACCACCAGACGCAATCGGTGAAGGCCTTGGCACCCACGATTGTCCAGGTGCGGTGGTCACGCAGCAGTTCGGCCCAATTGCCTTCAAGCGCGGCATTCCTGGCCACGGCCACGGGCTTCAGCGAGCGGGTACCGGCGATCCAGAACCCCAGCCACACGAAGCCGAGCGCCCCGGTGACAACAAAGGCTGCCTTCCAGCCGAACGCCAGCGCCAGCGGCGGGATCAGCAGCGGCGTGAGGATGGCGCCGATGTTGGGCGCGGTATTGACGAGGCCAAGGCCGAGGCTGCGCTGGGTGAGCGGCAGATAGGTGGCGGCGGCCTTCACGGCGGCGGGCGTGTTGACGCTTTCGGCCACCGCCAGCACCGATCGCGCCACCACGAACTGGCTGACATTTGCGGCGGCGGCGTGGGCCATGCCGGCCGCGCTCCATACCGCGACGGCGACGCCATAGGCCAGCCGCACGCCAAACCGGTCAACAAACCAGCCCACCGCCAGCAGCGCAAACATCGCTGACAATTGGAACACGCTGCCCAGATGGGCGAATTCCTGATCGGTCCAGCCGAATTCCACCTCAAGGGTGGGTTTCAGCAGCGCCAGCACCTGGCGATCGACATAGTTCAGCGCCGTGCCGGCAAACAGCAGGGTGATCAGCAGCCAGCGGGCGCGCGCCTGCGGGTCGGATCGCGACAGATCGGTTTCGGATTGCAAGCGACCACTCCCCATCGGCTCTTTGCCAAAGGGTTGGCCGGTGCCGGGCACCAAGTCAATCGCCAGCGATGCAGCGGGAGGGCAGGCGTGCTGCCCTCCCGCCGATCAGGTTCAGGCAGCGACCGCCGTGCGGCGGCGGCGTGCGACGGCGCCCACCAGGCCAAAGCCGGCGATCAGCATCGCCCAGTTGGCCGGTTCCGGAACTGCACCGGCCGTGCCCAGCACGAAATCGGTGGTTGACGGTGCGCTGCCGCCGCCCTGCGCCGAGGCCAGGGTGAAGCCGGTGATGCGTTCGCCGGTATTGGCCCGGAAGCCGTAAAAGCTGAGGCCGGGGTTGGCCACGGGCACCAGGCCGGCAAACACATAGCTGCCGGCATTGGTCTGGATGGTGGCCGTGACCGGTGAGGCCGTGCCCAGCAGAGTCATCTTGAAGCCGAACAGGTCAAACGTGCCGGCAACCGTGCCGGTCATCGGCGACCAGAGGTTATAGGCCAGCAGGTTGCGCGTGTTACCAAAGCCGGAAGCCGTGCCGACAACCAGGTTGCTGCCGCTGGTGAAGGTCAGCGAACCCACCGCGTAGGGGTCACCAACAGCCGTGAAGCCAGAGCCGAACCCATCGAAATTGGTCGACTGGCTGAACGTGCCGGACGCCATGAACGCCGTTTCGTTGGTGTTCAGCGTGACAGCAGAGGCGGCCGTGGCGCCACAGGCGATCACTACGGCGGCGAAGACATTTGAAAAGACAGACACAGAGAGACCCCCAAAAACGGCTCTGATTCGAACCGGATCAGTATTTTAGAGGAGTGTGGTTAACAATGGACTTACAGCCGGGGCGGATGACAGGCTCTAGAAATCCAGCTTGTCATAATGCGCCGGCGGCGGCAGGCCTTCCAGCCGTTCGGCCAGCAGCGGGCGGAACGTCGGGCGCGACTTGATCGCCGAATACCAGGTTTTGGCCGGTTCATGGCCGTCCCATTCCAGCCCGGCCAGATAATCCGCCACCGAAAGATGCGCGGCGGCGGCAATATCGGCCAGACCGAACTGCCCGCCGCCCAGCCAGGCCCGGCGTTCGAGCAGGAAATCGATGTAATCCAGATGCATGTCGGCCATGCGGCTGGCGGCGCGGATGATGCCGCCATCGGGCGTGCCGCGCACCACGGCGCGCTTGTACATGCGTTCCCCCAGCAGCGGGGCATTCACTTCGGCATAGAATTTCTGATCGAACCAGGCCACCAGGCGCCGGGTTTCGGCGCGATCTTCGGGTGTGCTGCCCAGCAGCGGCGTGCGCTCCAGCGTTTCCTCGATATGTTCAAGGATGGCGCTCGAATCGGCCAGCACCAGCGCATCGCGCTGCAGCACCGGCGTCTGCCCGGCCGGATTGAGCGCGGTGAAGCCGGCCCGTTTC
>NZ_JANPML010000217.1:0-2876 GCF_031422795.1 Sandarakinorhabdus sp. | reverse complement strand
CTTCCGCATCCGCGAAGCGCTGGATCAGCGCCTCGGCTATCTTGATGCCATCCGGGTTGCCCATGCGTCGGCCGGCGGCGCTGCGGTCTGCGTCGCGATGGCCGTCGCGGTGGGTTATGTCGTGCTGCTGGCCTCACCGGGCTATCTGGTTCACCACTGGATCGCGGTGCTGGTGCCGGTCACCATGCTGGCATCGCTGGTCGGCACGCTGTTCGTCTTCCCCTTCGCGCTCCGGCTGCTGCGGCCACGCTTCACGCCGAACGCCGATGTTTTTCCCGACTGGAACCAGTCCACGGCCGAATTGTTGCCGATGGTTGTGCCAGTCAAGGAAGGGAACGCAGGCTAGAATATTGGTCAACGGGACATCCCGTGATAGCTTCAGCAGGAATAGGTGAGGGCAATCGGAAATGAGAACTGTCTTCATCAACGGGCTGGCGACCACGCTTGCGATCACTGCTGCTGCGCCAACAATTGCCGCAACCGCCCTCCCTGCCGCGCTGCAAGCCCGGCTCGCCATCAGCGCCGCCGCCATGGCCGATCCCGACAGCATCGAGCCCAGCCGCCAGGTCGATCTCGCCCGCGCCCACCTGACGCTGTGCGTCGAGGCCTGGGGGCCAGCCAGCCCGCAAACCGCGCAATGCGAGCTGGAACTGGGCCGCGCGCTGCTGGTCGAGATGTTCCCGGTTGAAGCCAAAAGCGTGCTCACCAATGCCATCGCGCATCTTGGGCCAGCGCCCGATCCGCAGCAGCGGGCACAGGCGCAATCGGTGCTGGGCGAGGCGCTGGAAATGCTGAGCGAGTATGACGCTGCCGAAACGCTGCTGGTGGCGGCGCTGGCAGTGCAGACAGCGCCAGCAGATCGGGCCGTCACCTTACGGCGATATGCTACCGTGCTGATCCGGAAGGCACGATTTGCGGAGGCCGAGACAGCCCTGGTTGCGGCGCGCGCGGCCACGGCCAGTGCCGGAAAAAGGGTTTCAGTTCACAATCAGGCCAATTTGTTGCTGGCATCCGGATTGCTTGGCCTCGAGCGTGAACGTGGCGGCAGTGCGGGTCAGCAGTATCTCTCAGAAGCACTGAGCCTGATGGAAGGCCGCTTCGGCAAGTTCGACAGCCGGCTGGGCCGCGTGCTGGAACTCCTGGGTGCCACCACCATCTTCCGCGGCGCGCTCGCTGCCGAGCCCTGGATGGAACGCTCGCTCGCTGTCGAACGGGCGCGGCCGCGCCCCAATCCAGACCGCCTGGGGTCTGCCCTCGCCGATCTTGGTGCCATTTTCGGCGGTTCCGGCCGCCACGCGCAAGGTGTCGCGCTGCAACAGGAGGCGCTGGCACTCGCCCTGCAAACCGGCACGAAACGATCATTCGCCATCCGCTCCTTAAAGCTCGTCAACACGTTGAGGGGAGCCGGAAGGACAGCTGAAGCCCTTCCCATCATGGAAGCCGGCACTGCAGCAGCGGTTGAGGTGTGGGGTAAGAGCCATCCCCAAGTGGCAATTTTCCTTGGCACCTTGAGCGAGCTCTATGGACTTGCCGGCAAGCCGGATGAGGCCATTGCCGCCGCGCGCGAGGCCGTAAGGATCAGCGCGGCGTCGATTGATCCTGCCAACAACCAAGGCATCTACGCCCATGTCCAGCTTGGCCAGCTATTGATCGGCCGATCATCGGCCGAAGCCGTGGCCATTTTTGCTGCCGCCGTCACCAACGCCAACAAGATCTATCCACACAGCAACATCGAATCGATCTCAATCCGATCCATGCTTGCCAATGCACTTGCCCAAAACGGCCAAAAAATCGAAGCGGTTGCACTTGTTGACGATTTGATCGAATCGCTGCGGAAGAAAATAGCCGAGGAATCGATCCTGAATGCCAGCAGCGATCTGCGCACCAGCACCGGATCAAGCACGTTCAATCGGCCGCTTAAGGTGCTTTATGATGTTGCCGGCGATGATCCCGTCAATGCCGCCCGCGTGTTCACCCTAATGCAGCTGCTCGAAGGCTTCCGCCGCAGTGCCAACATCGCCTGGCGCAGCGCCGCCCGGCTGGCCGCCAATGATCCGGCGATCAGGGCACTTGCCGACGAACAACGCGCCGGCCAGGCCGAGCTGACCTTGCTGCGACGCGATTTCGTCAAGGCAGCCGACCCGGGAGCGATTGCCGCCCGGATCGAAGCCGCCCAGGCCCGGCTGGTCGAACTCAATGCCCGCATCGTAAGCCGCGATCCGGCGTTTGCGGCGCTGGCCGGGCGGCTGGATGTGCCGCTGGCCAGCCTGATCGGCGGTGACCAGCCCTTGCTGCGCGCCAAAGAAGCACTGCTGGTGTTCCGGCAAGATCAAAATGGCCTGCTGGCACTGGTGATCACGCCCGATAGCCCCCACATGATCCGATTGCCCAACAGCAAGGCCGCCGATCTGGCCGCGCTGGTCGGCGCGGTACGCAAGAGCCTGGAACTGGATCAGGCCCTGACCGCCAATGATCTTCCGGCCTTCGATCTGGCCGCCGCGCACGAACTGCACAACCGGGTATTTGCGCCGCTGTTGCCCTATCTCAGCACCGTGACCAGCCTGCACGTCGTTTCCGATGGCCCGGTCGCGCGGTTGCCGCTGGCGCTGCTGGTGGCAAAACCGGGACTGGCGAAGGATGCCAACGCGCGCTATCGCCGCACCAAATGGTTGGGCGATCGTTTCGCGCTGGTCAGCCATCCCGGCATCGTGGCCTTTGCCGCGGCGCGCAGCATTGGCTCGCCCAGCCGCGCCGATCGCCCGGTGCTGGCCGTGGCCGATCCGGCGTTGACCGGCACCATGCAGGTGGCGGGCCTCAGCGGCTTTGCCAGGCTGCGCGGCGATACGCGCGGTGCAGCACTTGCCACCCGCAACGCC
>NZ_JANPML010000216.1:0-3357 GCF_031422795.1 Sandarakinorhabdus sp. | reverse complement strand
CTGGCCTTGCGGATGACGACCGCGCACCGCGCCCGCATGGCCGGCGTGGTGCTGAACGATATCGGCCCGGCGATCGAACCGGCGGGGCTGAAGCGCCTGCAGGCCAATGTCGGCCGCGGCGGCAACTGGATGACCTGGGTGCACGCCGCCCGCGATCTGGGTGCGCGCAACGCCGCCACCCACCCGGATTGGGGCCTGCACGACTGGCTGGCCTTTGCCAAGCGCCTGTGCCGGGTGGGGCCGCAGGGCCGCATCATCTTCGATTATGATCCGCGCATCGCCGAACCGTTCCGGCTGCCGCATGGCGATGCCGGCGCCGACGATTGGGCCGCGTTCGACAGTCTTGCCGGCTTGCCCGTGCTGTCCTTGCGCGCCGAACTTTCGGATGTGTTTTCAGCCGCCACACAAATGCAGATGCAGGCGCGGCTGCCCGCACTGACCGCCGTAACGGTGCCGGGCGTCGGCCATTCGCCAACGCTGGCCGAACCGGTGGCCGCCGCGGCGCTGAAGCAGTTTCTGGACGACATCAAACGGGGAGAGAGATGATGCAACGCAAGGTGTGGAAGCTGGCGCGTCGGCCGGTGGGCGATATCGCCGACAATGATCTGGAACTGGTCACCGAAACCCTGCCGGAACTGGCCGAAGGGCATTTCCTGCTTGCCGTCATCTACATGTCGCTCGATCCGACCAACCGCATCTGGATGAGCGACATGGAGCAATATATGCCCCCGGTCGAAATCGGCGCCCCGATGCGCGCCGGCGTGTGCGGCAGGGTGGTCGCCAGCCGCAAGGCCGGTGTTGAACCCGGCCAGATCATGGCCGGGTTGGGCGAATGGGCCGATCATATCGTGTCCGATGGCAGCTTCATGTCGCCGTTGCCGCAGTTGCCGGGCATTTCGCTGGCGGCGGCTTATGGCACGTTGGCGCTGGTAGGCCCCACGGCGTATTTTGGCCTGCTCGATATCGGCCAGCCCAAGCCTGGCGAAACGCTGGTGGTCTCCGCTGCGGCCGGCGGTGTTGGCCAGATTGTTGGCCAGATCGGCAAGATCAAGGGCTGCCGCGTGATCGGCATCGCGGGCGGTAAGGCCAAGTGCGATTATGTGGTGAACGAACTCGGCTTTGATGCCTGCATCGATTACAAGAATTCCGATGTTGGCGCCGAACTCGATCGGTTGGCCCCGGACGGCATCGACATCAATTTCGAACAGGTTGGCGGGCCGATCATGGTCGAAGTGCTGAAGCGCATGAAGAATTTTGGCCGGATTCCGCTGTGCGGCATGATCTCCAGCTATAACGATGTCACCCCCACCGAACCGCCCGGGTTCTGGACGATGATCCTGATGCGGCGGCTTTCCATTCGCGGCTTCATCGTCACCGATTTCGCCCTGCGTTTTGGCGAAAGCGGCATGGCGTTGGCCGGCTGGATGCTGGGTGGCCAGCTGAAGACCCGGCAGGATATCCGGCCTGGCCTCGAAAATGCTGTGCAAACGGTCAAGGAACTCTACACCGGCGGCAACTTTGGCAAATTGCTGATCGAGGTATCGAAACCATGACCACCCACCGCACCCTTAACGAAGCTGAATTGGAAGCAGCGCGCACCTTGCTCAGCGATATCCGAGCCCTGATCGACACGGCGGCTGGCCAGGATGAACAACTGCGCTTTGCGCTCAATCGCAAGGTTTACAAGGAACTCAGCTACGACGAGCGCGGCAAGCCCAATGCGCGGGCGTCGCTGAAGGCGCGGATGGTGAAGGCGCAGAACGGCGATTGCGCGCAGTGCGCCAAGCCGCTGCCGGAAAGCGATACCGTGCTCGACCTGCTGTCGGCAACCGGCGGCTATGTCGATGGCAATGTGCGGGTGTTGTGCCGCCCGTGCGACCTCGCCATCCAGCGCGGGCGCGGCTTCGCCTGAGGCGGCGCTGCTATTGCCAGCCGGCGAAGGGCAGCACTGGCACCAGTTGCGCCAGTGTCTGCGCGTCGCCGCGTGCTCGTGCCCGGAAGGCGTGTTCCACGATCATCGCCTGCTGTTCGATGCCATAGCGTTCGAACGGCTTGCCGGGCGCCAGCGTATAGCCATAGCGCGCAAACGGTGGCCGCCGCAGCGCCAGATGGCCGCCGGTCTGCACCTGCCAGGCATGCACCAGCTCGTGGATGAAATGCGCCTGCAGGCCCACGGTGCAGGCGGCATAATCGGCCGACCAGTTGAAGCCATTGGGATGGCACCAGACATGGCCATCGGGCGCCATCGTCACCCACCACGGGTGCAGCGCCCAGAATTTGGCCCGGCGCACGGTGACGGCGGCTGAATCAAGCGCATCGCCAAACACGCTGGCGGCCAGTTCGATCTCGCCGCTGGTGAGCGGTCGGATGGTGTTGAGGTCGGGATTCGGCATCACTCATGCAGTTAATCGCAACCGCCGCGTCTTGCAGCCCCGGAATCGCTCCCTATATCGCCGGTGTAACAAAAATGGCTGGGGCACCGGCCATCCGCATCAACCGGGGACGGATCGTGCCGCGCTGCCTTCAAGGGGCGCTTGAGGTCCGGGCCCACAGAAACAGGACGTGACAGACTATGGCCAAGGTTATCGGGATCGATTTGGGCACCACCAACAGCTGTGTTGCCGTGATGGAAGGCGCAGCGCCCAAAGTGATCGAGAATGCCGAAGGCGCGCGCACGACGCCGAGCCAGGTGGCGTTCACCAAGGATGGCGAGCGCCTTGTTGGCCAGCCGGCCAAGCGCCAGGCCGTCACCAACCCGTCGAACACCGTATTTGCTGTGAAGCGCCTGATCGGCCGCCGTTTCGATGATCCGCTGACCACCAAGGATTCGGGCCTGGTGCCGTATGACATCGCGCGCGGCCCCAATGGCGATGCCTGGGTCAACGCCGGTGGCCAGGATTACAGCCCGTCGCAGATTTCCGCCTTCATCCTGCAGAAAATGAAGGAAACCGCCGAGGCGTATCTGGGCGAGACCGTCACCCAGGCCGTGATCACCGTGCCGGCCTATTTCAACGACGCCCAGCGCCAGGCCACCAAGGATGCCGGCAAGATCGCCGGCCTGGAAGTGCTGCGCATCATCAACGAGCCAACCGCCGCCGCGCTGGCCTATGGCCTCGACAAGAAGAACGACGCCAAGACCGTGGCCGTCTATGATCTTGGCGGCGGCACCTTCGATATCTCCATCCTCGAACTGGGCGATGGCGTGTTCGAAGTGAAGTCGACCAGCGGTGACACCTTCCTGGGCGGCGAAGATTTCGACGCCAAGCTGGTGGAATTCCTGAGCGCCGATTTCAAGAAGGCCGAAGGCATCGACCTGACCAAGGACAAGCTGGCCCTGCAGCGCCTGAAGGAAGCCGC
>NZ_JANPML010000215.1:0-4623 GCF_031422795.1 Sandarakinorhabdus sp. | reverse complement strand
CCCAGATTGTGCGACGCCTTGACCAGGAACCAGATCCACTGGCTGCCGGAAAGCGGATTATCGGGATAGCCATACAGCTTGCACAGCGCCTTGCGCGGGTTGTTCGGCATCTGCGCCAGCGCAGCATCGGTGCCGGGGATGGTGGGCACCACATAGGGCACGTGCAGCGTGGCGGCCCATTGCTGCAACAGCGGCAGATCGGGGGTCGCCTCGGTGATGCACAAGATATCGGGGTCCATCTGCGCGATCTGTTCGCGGATGAACGGCAGCCGCGCTGCATCCTTGCCGCCCGGCGCAATGGCGTCGTGCATGTGCTTGATGTTCCAACTGCTGATCTTGAAGCTCGCCATGGTCACACGTCCCCCGGTTCGGCAGACGCGCTGCCGGTGGTGCGACCCATGGGCAGAGTGTGCGACGCGAACGGGTGGGCTGGCAAGGGGGAGTGCAGAAGTGAGGCCTCCGGCGGGCAGGGGCTGAGCCCCTGCACCCACTCTTGTTGGGGCTGCGCCCGATCTCCCTTGCCAGTCATGCTGGCAAAGAACTGACCGAAATCAAATGGGTGCAGGGTCTGCGACCCTGCCCGCCGGAGGCCCTACTCTTCCCCTTCAAACCCCATCACCCGCAGCCCCCCATCAGCCAGTGGACGCTGGAGCGCCGCCGCGTCGGCCCAGTCGGCGGTGAGCCAGCGGCGCTGTTCATCGGGCGTGGTCAGGATCACCGGCATGGCCTTGGGGTGATGCGGAGCGACTTCGGCATTGGGTTCGCAGGTGAGGAAGCCGAAAACGGTGAGCGTCACCTCGCCTTCGGCCTTTTTGCGCACACCAGTCCAGCGGGTGGCGATACCGGCAAAGCAGGCCAGGCTGTCATCAGCGGGGGCGAACCACAGCGGCGCAAACCCGGTGTCGGTCTTCACATGTTCGGCGAACGACGTGAACGGCACCAGGCAGCGATATTGCGGCGCCAGCCAGCGGCGCCAATGCGGGCTGGCGGTGTTGCGGATGTTGGTGATGCCGCGATCCACGCTCTTGCCGGCCAGGGCGAAGGCTGGGCTGGGCATGCCCCAGCGCGCCAGGCTGAGCATTGGGCCTGGAATGAGATTGGGTGCGGTGCCGCGCGCCAGGCCGATGATCGGCGCTTCGGCGTCGGGATACAGGCTGCTCAACACCGGCAGATTGCCCAGCCGGTCGGCAACGGCGCCCAGATCGAGCGCGCGCGCCAGTTCGCGCAGCGCCTGCTGGCCCTTGGTGAGCGCATAGAGATTGCACATGGCCTGCCCCCTTCCCGCACTATCAAGCGCGCGCAGGCGGGATTGGCAACTGCTGCTGTGGCAGCCAGGCAAAACTGCGGCCCGGCGATAACAAGCGCCGGGCCGCAGGGTACACAGCCCAAGGGCAACGGCTTCCGGTCCGTTGACGATGGGTGATCGGTGGCTGCCATCATGGGTCGATGGCAGGCACCAATGGCGGAAAGAGGGTGACCTAGGGCGCGTTCACAGTGGCGGCGGGGTCAGGCTCCACATCATCACGATGCTGGCCAGGGTGCCGAACATGCCAAGGCAAAGCCGGCGCGCGAGGTGGCCGCTGCTGGGCGGTGGCGGCGGACCCAAACCAAGGGCGACCGCACTGCTGACGACGGGCGGATCCAGCGGAGAACGCTGCCGCATCGGCAAGGCGCTTGCTGAACCCGGCCTATCGGCCCGCAGACGGGCAGATGCCTGCGGCGTTGAAAACTTCGTCGTTGAAAACTGTGGACCCTGAAATGCCTGCACAACTCACCCTGCGCTTGATTGCAGGGGGGATTTGCCACAATGCCCCGCCGCCAGCGCGGCAGAGCAGGTTCATACTGGAGGGTTCAGCTGCGGTTTCCAAACCATATTGGAGGTAACCGCTGCGCCCACGGTGCCGCCGCCTCCAGCTGGAACGCCAGATCGAGCAGCCGCGCATCATCGCCGCGCCGGCCGGCAAAATGCATGCCCACCGGCAGGCCGTTGGTGGCGGCCATGATCGGCACACTCATCGCGGCGGCCCCCATGACATTCTGCACCGGGGTGTAGGCCACCAGCCGCATCATATCGGCCACCACATCAGCCGGCGACCGGTTGTGCGCCAGATAGCCGATCGGCACGGCATGGCGGGTGAGCACCGGTGTGAGCAGCACATCCATATCCTTGAACATCGCATCATAAGCCGCGCGATAGCCGATCATCCGGCCAATCAGTGCCTGCACATCGGCCTGCGTCAGGGCGCTGCCCTGTTTGGCCAGATGCAGCGTCAGCGGCTCCAACCGGGCCACGCCATCGGCGCCCATCATCTTGCTCACAAGCCCAACCGACTGGGCGGCGCTGACCGACCAGAAACTCAGGAAATCGCGGCCGAAATCCGCCATCTTGAACGGCCACACCGCATCCGACACACTGTGGCCCATGCCAGCGAGCAGCGTGCGCGTGCGGGCAATGGCGCCCATCACTTCCTGATCTGGCACCGTGCCATCGGCCGTTGCCGTGATCACACCAATGCGCAACCGTTCGCCCACCGGGCCGGCCAGCCGTGGAACTACGGCCCCAAGCCCTTCGGCCTCGCTCGATTGCAGGCTGCTCATCGTCAGCGCGGCATCGCGCACGCTGCGGGTGAGCACATGATCGACCGCGATCTCGCCCGGATCATCCACCTTCTTCTGCCCGGCCAGCCGGCCCCGGCTCGGCTTGAAGCCGAACAGGCCGGTCAGCGCTGCCGGAATACGGATCGAGCCGCCGCCATCATTGGCATGGGCAATCGGCACCACACCGGCCGCCACCGCCGCCGCACTGCCGCCCGACGAGCCACCCGGCGAAAAATCCGGATTCCACGGGTTGCGGGTGGCGCCGTGGCTGAGCGGCTCCGTCACGCACATCAGGCCGAATTCAGGTGTCGCCGTCTTGCCCAGCACCGCCAGGTTCATCGCGGTGAAGGCTTCGACAAACGCCTCGTTCTCGGTCGCTGCCGGTGCCTGCTCAAACGCCCGGCTGCCATTGCGCGTCGGCCAGCCCTTGTAGTCGTTCAGATCCTTGATGAAGGTCGGGATCACCGCCTGGCGATCATCCTTGGGCAAGGCGTTGATGGCCCGCGGCCGGTCAATCAAAATGGCAAAATTCAGCTTCGCCTGCGCCGCATCGGCCCGATCCAGCGCCGCCAGCACGGTCTCGCGCGCGCTCGCATCCCCACTGCGGATCCGCGCGGCAAGGCCAATGGCATCATCAGCGACAGCCGCAGCAGCGCGCACCGGCAACGCGGTCGCCGCGACGGCGCTGGCTAGCAGATGGCGGCGATTGATGCTGAATTTGGTCATGGCTGCGCTCCCCGATGGTTAGCAGGGAAAGTGACATGAGAGCGACAAACGGGAAAGCGGAAAGCTGCAGCCTCCGGCGGGCAGGGCCTGAGGCCCTGCACCCACTTTCGTATTTTGGCGCAACTGTGCCGAACCGGCGCGGAAAATGCCGGCGTTCAGTTCAGGCTGCGACCGTCCGGCGACGGCGCGCGGCGGCACCGACCAGGCCAAAGCCGGCAATCAGCATCGCCCAGCTTGCCGGTTCGGGAACCGCGCTGCCGATGGTCAGCCCCGACCAGTTTTCGGTCTGGTTGGTGAGCAGCGTGAGGCTGGTGAATTTGCCGTTGAACTGGATCACGCCATGGGCTTCGCCGGCGCTGATCGTGTTGCCGACGATGGAAAACACGCCATTGCCCCAGAAACCCTGGCCTTCATCAACCAGGATGAAGGGGGCACCGAAAGTCCAGTTGGTCTGGATATTGGTCCGACCCAGGCTGATGATGGCGATATAGGGATTGAGAACCGCCTTCGAAAAAGTGATCGTGTGCAGCGACTGGCTGCCCGACGGCGCAATGAAATCATTGTTGGTGGGCAGGTTGGACAGGGCGTCATAGGCCGGCCATGGGTTGCCGGCGGTGCGCCAGTAATCGGTGCCCCCCGAAATCTGCGCCGTATCGAACGGACCAGAAAGCGTGACCGTGCCCCCCGCCAGGGTGCCGGTGGCAAGCGTGCTGGTGATACCGGTCCAATCGGTCCAGTTGATTGCGGCGCTGGCCGACGTTGACATCATCGCGGCCACGGCCACGGCAAAAATCCTGCTGCGCATACATCCCCTCCACCAACGGTCAGCGGATCAAGGCACAACAGATGCCCGATTCGCTCGCTTGACCGAGATAAAGTTAATGCTTTTTTAGTAAATTATGCAAGAATGAAATCGATCATCCCGGTGGCTGGACGCAGCAGCCTCCTGCCTGCAGGGCCTAAGGCCCTGCACCCACTTTCATTGTTGAGCGCGATTGCCGAAAAGGCACAGGCGTTGCCGGGTAACGAACCACGCCAAATCCAACGGGTGCAGGGCCTCAAGTCCCTGCCCGCCGGAGGCCCTGCTCACTTCCGCTTGAACACCTGCTTGCCCGCCAGCCAAGTCGCGGTCACCTTGATGTTCCACAGATCGCCTTCCGGCGCGGTGAACGGATCGCGTTCCAGGGTGATGAAATCGGCATATTTGCCCGGCTCCAGCGTGCCCACCTTGGTTTCATTGTGGCCGGAGCGGGCGGCCCAGGTGGTGAAGCCGGCAAAGGCATCGGCCAGGCTGACCTT
>NZ_JANPML010000214.1:0-2438 GCF_031422795.1 Sandarakinorhabdus sp. | reverse complement strand
ATCGTCGCCGATGGCCCGCGCGATGCCGTGCTGAAAAGCCTCGCTGCTGGAGCTCCAGTATGAGCAACCTGTCTGATCGCGTGCTCGCCATGGGCCTGAAGGAACGGGATTTCCCCAGCCTGCTGCTGTGGACCGTCGTGGCGCTGACGACGGCGGCGCTGCTGTGGGCGGCTCTGGCCCGGCTGGAAGTGGTGATCGCCGGGACCGGCCGCGTCATTCCGGCTTCGCAGCTGCAGATCCTTTCGAACCTCGAAGGCGGAACCTTGTCTCGCATCGTGGTGAAGCCCGGGCAGAAAGTGGCGGCCGGGCAATTGCTGATGCAGCTTGATCCGGTGCTGCGAGCCTCTGATGCCGCCGTTGGCCAGGCCAGTGTTGACGCGCTGTCGGTGCGCGCTGCGCGCCTTTCTGCCGAAGCCCGCGGGCAGCGGCCCAGCATCGACATGCCGGGCGTTGATCCCGCCGTTGTGGCCACCGAACTGGCGCTGGCGCGCAGTGACAGCATCGCGCTGGGCACCGAACGATCGATGGCGCTGGCCCGCCAGGAACAGGCCAGCCGCGCCGCGGCCGAAGCCGACGCCACGCTGCGGCAAAAGCAGGAGGCGCTGCGTCTGGCCCAACGCGAAGAAACCGTGATGCGCCCGCTGGTCGAACAGGGCGCCGAACCGGGGCTGACTCTGGATCGGGTTACCAGCCAGCGCGTGCAGGCCGAATCTGGTGTGAGGGCTGCCGACGAAAATCTGCGCCGGGCTCGCGCCGCCGTCTCCGAAGCGCGCCGCGGCGTGTGGTCGGTGGATACGAAATTCCGCAACCGCGCCGCCGAGGCGCTGGCCACCACCCAGGCCGAACTTGCCGGCCGCAGCGGCCAGCAGCCGGCGTTGAAAGATCGATTGAGCCGTACCGAAGTGCGGGCGCCGGTGGCCGGCATCATCAGCCGTTTGCGCGTCACCACGCCGGGATCGGCCGTCGGCCCCGGCGAGCCGCTGGTGGAACTGGTGCCAGCCGGCGACAAATTGCTGGTCGAAGCCCGGGTGTCGCCGGCCGACATCGGTTTCGTTGCCAACGGCCAAAAGGCGCGGGTGCGGGTTTCGGCCTATGATTACAGCATCTATGGCGCGCTCGACGGCGTGGTGCAGAACGTGGCGCCTGATGCCGTGGTGGATGAACGCACCGGCGAAGTGCATTTCCTGGTGCGCATTGCCCTGCCCGGCAATTGCTTCCCGACCGAAAATGCCGGCTGCCTGCCGCTGGGACCGGGCATGCTGGCCGATGTCAGCCTGTTGGGGCCAAAACGGTCTGTCCTGTCTTACCTGCTCAGCCCGCTGACGCAGATTTCGAGCAGTGCCTTCCGCGAGAAATGACGCGCGATCAGGCGTTGGCCTCAGGCGTTGGTCTCAGGCGTCTGGGCGATATTCCAGCAGATCACCCACCGTGCAGCCCAGCGCGGCACACAGGCGCGCGAGCACATCAAGGTCCACCCGATCAGCTTCGTCATGGTACATCCGGGTTAGTGTGCCGCGGCTGATCCCGGTCTGGCGGGCCAGTTCCGTAATCTTCAATCGGCGTTCGCCCAAGCGCACCGACAGCATTGAACGCACCGGCATTTACGTCTCCCTCGCACCAACCCGCAAACCCCATGATGCGTCCCCGACCAGAAGTGCATTATAGAGAGCGTTATGACTTCCATTGATTACAATAATCACTCTAATGTGAACATCATCTGACAAGACAACGGCCCAACGCGGTCATGTTCACAAATATATGCACAGTTCAATGTTACAATATTATGAACCTTACTATAGCGATCTCTACTGAATCCATGTGTGCAGCTTTCAGTGCCCGTCCATTCCGGATACACCCAGTAACGCGCAAATTACATATCCATGGCAATGCCGCCTACCGGCTGCCTTTACGGCTCGCCGGCAGTTGGCCTGCGCCGCAATATGCGACCGCAGTTGCAGCAGTGGGCAATCAGTTGCAGCGGGTTGCCGCCGCCGCACCGGGCAGCAGCGGCAACCACGGCCGGCTATGGCAGCCGGGTCAGCGGCTTCAGCCCTGCCGTCTGCAGCGCGGCATTGGCGGCCGGCAGATCAGCCAGCGCCGTCTCAAGTGCCTGCACCTGCCGCGCCAACTGGCCCGACAGATCGGCAAAAACCAGGCGCGCCCCATCAGTGGGCGGCGCATCGGCGCTGTCGATCACGCCGATCAGCCCGGCCAGCTTGTCGTTGAGCTTGATCGGATAGTTGAGCGGGTCCTGCCGGCTCTGGTTCTTCACCTGATAAAGCTCGGCTTCCACGGTCGCCAGCGTGGCCAGCAGCGTGGTGACCGCGGCGGGCAGCGTCTTGCCGGCCTTGGTCTGCGCCTCTGCCTGGGCCCGCAGGCCGCGCACCTGCAGCACGGCCTTGTTGGCCTCGCCCACCTTGGCCGATACCGCTTGTGCC
>NZ_JANPML010000213.1:0-2105 GCF_031422795.1 Sandarakinorhabdus sp. | reverse complement strand
GCCCGCGCCGCCATCGAACTGGCGGTGGACAGCACGCTCAACCCCACGCCGCTGCTGCTGCGCCAGTTGTTTGTGCTGCGCGTTATCACCGGCGATGTGAACGGGGCGGCACAGACGCTGCAACTGGTGGCCGCATCCAACCCGAAATGGCTGGGCGAGCTGCCGCATGAACTGATCAACGATGTGCAGCGCAGTGTGGCCAGCGATGAACAGCGCAGCTTTGACCTTTCCTATACGCTGGTCGCAGCCAACCATGCGCCGCCCGATGAGACGGTGGGTGACGGCGATGGGCTGCGCCTGCGCGTGATCGCCGGGCTGGCCAAGCGCGACCGGCTGGACGATGCGGCACCGATCATCGCGGCGCTGATCAACACCGCCAATATCGCCCGCCTGGCCATCGATCGCCGCTATCAATCGCTATGGCCGGCGCTGGAAGCCCGGCTCGGCCCCGGTGCCGACACAGCCGATGCCGCCTTCATCGCGGCGGCGGAAAAGCGGCTGGCCGCCAACCCGCAATCCATCGTGGCGCGGGCCGGCGTGGCCGAAGCGCTCAACATCGCCAGCAAGGAACCCGAAGCGCTGGAACGGGTGAAGGATATCGGCACGACGCCCGAAGCGCTGGCCAAGCTGAACAACCGCGAGTTATGGACCCTGAATCTGAAGGCGGCGCTGTTGGCCGATGCCGGCCGCATCGACGACGCGCTGGCGGTGATCGACGCCGTGGCGGCACTGCCCGCCGAAGGCCGGCCCAGCCAGCTTTCGTTCCGCATCGTGGGCGCCGACATGGCCGAGGAAGCCGGGCGCCACGCCGATGCGCTGGCCCGCGCTACGGCTGCCGACAGTGCCGATCTGAACAATTTCGGCAAGCAGGCACTGGCCGGCATCAAGGTGTGTGCGCTGGCGCGGTCTGGCAAGGCCGCCGACGCACAGAAACTCGCCGCCACGCTGCCCACCGGCTGGAGCCAGGACGGCAACAACCGCGCCGTGCAGGCCGCCTTCGCCTGTCTGGGCCGGATGGATGCCGCCGCAGCCGTGCTGATCAAGCGGCTGGAGGCCGAAGACACGCGCGACGATGCGCTGTTCGAATTGCAGCCCTTCCTGATCAACGACCGGCCAAACGCGCCGGACAAGCTGACCAAGGCGAGCATGCGCACGCTGAAAGCGCGGCCCGACGTGAAGGCGGCTTTCCTGAAATGGGGACGCGATCTGCCGGCTGCAGTGGCCCCGCCGCGCTAACGGCGGAACTGGCTGCGCCGCGTTAGCGAAGGAATTGGCTGAGCTGCGTTAGCGGCGGAAGTAGAGCCTCCGGCGGGCAGGCCGGAGGCCAGCACCCATTTGTCTTTATTGCTCTTGACGCCCAATTTTCGTCGCGGGGCGCGCGCCAACGAAAGCGGGTCCAGGGGCTCAGCCCCTGGCCGCCGGAGGCACCTATCACCGGTTCTCGCTGAGCCATGGCATGAGTGGGTTCGGCAGTTCAATCAAACTGCAATCGACCCTAACGCTTGAACCGAACTCGCAACTCGAACTTCAGCACCTTGCCGGCCGGGTTTCGCGGCAGGGCGGTGACGATTTCCAGACGGGTTGGCAGCTTGTACCGCGCCAGCCGTTCGGTGGCCCAGGCGCGCAGGGTTTCCAGATCAAGGCTGGTGCCCGGCTTCAGCGCCGCCACCGCGGTGACGCTTTCGCCCCATTTTTCATTGGGTTCGCCAAAGATCGCCACTTCGGCGATAACGGGGTGGTCGTAGATCACGGCTTCCACCTCGGCAGGGTAGATATTCTCGCCGCCGCTGATGATCATGTCTTTCAGGCGGTCGCAGATATAGAGGAAGCCGTCCTCGTCCAGATAGCCGATGTCGCCGCTATGGAACCAGCCTTCGGCATCGATGGCGGCTGCGGTGGCTTCGGGCTTGTTCCAGTATCCGCGCATGATGTTGGGGCCGCGCATGATCACCTCGCCGCGTTCATTCGGCCCCAATGGGGTGCGGCCATCTTCGGCCACGATGCGCAGATCGACGAAGAACATCGGCTTGCCGGCGGAACCCAATTTGGCCAGCGCGAAATCCGGGCCGAGATAGGTGCCCGACGGCGCGGTTTCCGTGAGGCCA
>NZ_JANPML010000212.1:0-7454 GCF_031422795.1 Sandarakinorhabdus sp. | reverse complement strand
CCCAGGCAGTTGACGGCGATGCCGCTGGCCATGTCGAGCCATTCGCGGCCCTGATCGTCGTAAAGATAGCAACCGTCGCCGCGCACTGGCGCAACCTCGCAGCGGCCATAAACGGGCATGAGCGGGCTGATTGTCATCGTCGTTCGTCCTCGGAGGGCCTCAAGCTGCGGAAGCCGGCAACGCATAAAGGCGGCTCAAAACAAGCCGCCTCCACGCCCTTGCTATAGCGAGTTGGGTGATTGGCCTCAACCCCAATCAACCGGCCCAATCAACCGCCCACTATGATACCAACGCGGATGCTGCGGCCGGGCTGCGGCAGGCCCAGTTGCGGCAACACGACAGCGTTGGTGAGATTGTCGACTGCCGCCGTGGCGCTGATTGGCAGCTGGCCCAGACGCAGCACCGGCACGCGGGCGCGCAGGTTGATTTCGGTGGCCGGGGCCAGGCGCGCCAGCGTGCCATCGGGGGCCAGATCGCGTGCCGGGCCAACCCGGCGAACTTCGGCGCGCAAGTCGAAGCTGCCGCGCCGGGCCCAGTCCAGCGCCAGCATGGCTTCGTGCGCCGGGCGCTGCAGCAGGGGCTGGCCGGCGCTGCTGGCATCGAGCGCCGTGCCGGTGAGTTCCAGCGTCAGGCCCGCGGCCAGCGGCACTTGCAGTGCGACATCAACGCCGATGCTAGTGGCGGGTTCCTGGTTGAAGCGTTGGCGCAGGTTGATCCCGTTCAAGCTGACGATTCACTGGCCGATGCTGCCGTCGACGCGTTGCCAGAACGGGGTGAGGGTGAGGGTGAAGCCGGGCGGGCGCCAGCTGAGTTCGGCATCAGCCAACCAGGCGCGTTCGGGCAGCAGCGCCGGATTGGGCAGGAAGCGGCCCTGCGCTTCGCCGAACAGCTCGCGCAGCGACGCAAAGCGGTTGCGGCGGCCGCCGGAGAGGGTGAGCGAGACGCCTTCCGCTGGCTGCAGGGCTAGCGCGGCGGAGAAGGTGCCGGCCTGCCGGGGTGGTTGGGCTGGCCTGTCGCCGGTGCGCGGGTTGGTGGCGCGATCCAAGCCCAGACCAAGCGTCAACCGGGCGGAGCCCAGCGGCATGTCGGCTTCGACGCCGCCAGAGGCGAGGGTTTGGCGATAGCGCAGGGCAGCGAGCTGAATATTGGGCGGGTTGGCGATGTCGGTCTGGTTGTGGTCGCTGGTCTGGCCCGACAGGCTCCAGCGCAGGGTGGCCGGACCAGCTGCGTGGCTGAACGTGAAGCGGCCGCCCAGCGTGTCGTCATCATTCAGCTCGCGGCTGCGCAGCGCGCTGTAGCTAGCGTCGGTAAACGCTTGTATTTCCTGGCCGAACCATTGCCGCCAGGCGACGGCGCGCGCGGTGGCGCTGCCCAGCGGCAGTTGCAGCGGCAGTTCCAGGGCGATCTGGGCCTGGGTGAGCGACCAATCCGGCGTGCGCCAGAACCGCGCCGTGCCGCGGTCTGCTTCAGGCGCGACGCCGCGCCGGGCGTCGATGGTGAGCACACTGGCGCGCCAGTCCAGGGCGCCAATCTGCCCGCCAAGCCCGGCAAACAGGCTGGTGGCATTGAGGTCGCTGTTGAGGCGGCGGTCAGGGTCAGGCTGCCCGGTTGGTTGGTTGAAGGGCAGGGCGCTGCGGCGGGCGATGGGCACGGCCGATTGGGCCTGGTGCGCGGCGGCCAAAGTCAGCGACAGGCCGCCCAGTGGAACGACCCCGGCAGCCGAAAGATTCGTCAGCCCGAACGGCCCGGCCTGCGCCACGCCCACGCCGCCGCGGGTGCGCGTGGTCAGGTCCACCACGCCGGCCACTGCGTTGGCGCCATATTCGATGGCGCCGGCGCCTTTGTGCACGGCAAGCCCGCCGATCAGCCCGGCCGGCAGCAGGCCGATATCCACCCTTCCATCCCACGGCACCGCCAGCGGCGCGCCATCGAGGAAAACCAGCGTCTGGCGTTCATCGCTGCCGCGCACCCGGGCCACGGTTTCGCCGCGCGAATTGCTGCGCACCGAAACGCCGGGCAGGCCGCGCAGTGCATCGCCGACGGAGCGGGGCTGGCGATCGAGCAGGGCTTCGCCCGACAGGCCCACAACCGGCGTGAGCACGCGGCCGGGCAGGGCCGGCGCGGTGACGGTAATCAAGGCCTCGGATGGCAGCGTTGGTTGCGGCGCAGCCGTTCCGGTGGCGGGTTGAGCCGCCACCGGAAGCGCCTGCGCCAGCATCAGCGCCAGCAGGCTTGGCGTCACCGTTTCTTGCGCGGGAAGGCCAGGCTGCGGAAATCACCAAAGTAACGCGTTCCGACCATGCCGCGGCCCAGCGCCGTCATCTGGCCGCCGGTCGGCACCATGTTCACCTCGATCGCGGCCAGGCTGATCGGCGCGATGCCGGCCAGCTGGAGCTGCTCGTTCAGCGCTGCGGCCTTGGTCGCCTTCAGGGCGGCAAAGGCGTCTTCCACTTCCTTCAGCTCCTTTTCCAGCGCATCGACGCGGGCGATGGCATAGCCCGGCGGCCGGCCTTCGGTGCTGATGAGCTGGCCATAGGCCGAGTCCATGTTTTCGCGCAGACGCTCTTCGCCGGTGATGGCGCCGCCTTCGGTGGTGGCCACGACCTGTTTGCGCAGTTCATCGGCCTTCATGCCCAGATCCAGCGCCGCTTTCTTGGCCGCCGGTGTGGCGGCGGGATCAGCAGCGGCCTTTTCGGCGCCCTGCTTCATCGCCACCAGCCCAAAGGTAAGCCCGGTCATGCGGCGGAACAGCGTTTTCACCCGTTCGGCCGCATCAAACTGGGCCTGCTGGTCTGCCGCCGTGAAGCTGGCGCGCGGATCGGTTACCACTGTCAGCGGCACTTCGGTCACCTCGCCGGCCTTGGTCAGCCGCACCTTGTATTGGCCGGGCAGATAACGCTGACCGAGCACCGAGTTGAAGGCGACGCTGGCGGCCGGCGGCACCACCGGCGGCTTGGTGCGCATCGACCATTCCACGCGGTTCAGGCCCTTGCGCTTGGCGGTGGGCAATTCTTCCACCAATTTGCCATCCGGGCCGATGATTTCCAGTTTCATGCGGCCGATGACGTGGCGCGCCTTTTGATAATAGGTGATCACCGCGCCCGAAGCCGGATTGTCACCGACGAAATTGGCATCGCCTTCCGACCAGCCGCCATTGCCCTGGATGCGTTGTTCCACCGGCGCGGCTGCCACCAGCGTGACGTTGGAGGCGACCACAGTGGGCGACAGGCTGCGCAGCGGCGAGACATCGTCGATCACCCAGATGCCGCGGCCGTGGGTGGCCAGCACCAGATCATCGCCCTTTTTCGATTGCACGACGTCACGCACCGCCACCGCCGGGAAGTTGCCGGGGCGGAATTCTTCCCAGTTGGCGCCAGCGTTACGGCTGATGAACAGGCCGAATTCAGTGCCGGCATACAGGATGTTCCGGTCAACCCGGTCTTCCTTGACGACATGGGCATAGCCGCGAATGCCAGAAGTGGCCGGGCCAGCGATGCGGGCAAAGCTTTTGCCGCCATCGCGGGTGACGAACAGGTGCGGGGCCATATCGCCAAACACGTGACGGTCCACAGCGACATAGGCGGTGGCGGCGTCATGCTGGCTGGCTTCGACCCAGCTGATCCAGTTGTCCGGGCCCAGCTTCAACGCCTTGGTGACATTGGTCCAGACGACGCCGCCGTTGGTTGTCACCTGCACATTGCCATCATCGGTGCCGACCCAGATGGTGCCGGCGGCCTTGGGGCTTTCGCTGATCGAATAAAGCGTGGTGTGCATTTCGGCTGACGAGTTGTCGACCGTGATGCCGCCGGATTTCTCCTGCTGCTGCCGCGCCGGATTGTTGGTGGAAAGATCCGGCGAGATACGCTCCCAGGTGTTGCCATGGTCGCGGGTGCGGTGAAGATACTGGCTGCCGAGATATAGCACGCTCTTGTCGTGCGGGCTCAGCGCCATCGGCGTGTTCCAGTTGAAGCGCAATTTTTCCTTGAAACCGGGCTTGGGCTGGATCGCCTTCTGCTCCAGCGTCTTGCGGTTGATCCAGGCGATATTGCCGCCCTGATATTCGGCATAGACATGATCGGGGCTGGTGGGATCGGGCAGCACCCAGAAACCATCGCCGCCATAAAGATTTTCCCAGCGGTGGTTGGTGATGCCGCCCGGATATTCGCTGTCGCCCACCCAGCTGCTGTTATCCTGCAGGCCGCCATAGACCTGATAGGGATCACGCTCGTCGATGGCGACGTGATAGAACTGGCTGATCGGCAGGTTGCGCGAATGCCACCATTTGCTGCCGCCATCATAGCTGGTCCACAGGCCGCCATCATCGGCGCCGATCAGATGCTTGGGGTTCTTGGGGTTCACCCACACATCGTGCCAATCGGCGTGGCTGCCGCCGGCGGTGTCGGTGAAACTCTTGCCGGCGTTATCCGAAACAATGGCGCGCAGGTTCATCTTGAACACGCGATCGGCGTTGGTGGGATCGACCACCAGCTTGGAGAAGTAGAACGGCCGCCACACCATCATCTGGCTGCGGTCGCGTTCTTCAAAGCTCATCCCGCCATCGTCAGACACATAGAGCGCGGATTTGATATGCTCGACAAAGGCATAGACACGCTTGGGGTTGGACGGGGCGTGCACCACCTCGACGCGGCCCCACGGCCCGGCCGGCAGGCCCTTGGCGGTGGTGGCATCAAGCTTGGTAAAGCGGGCGCCGCCATTGTCGCTGACCATCATGGCGCTGCCCGATGGCACGTTGGGGCCTTCCCCGCCTGAACGGAAGCTCCAGCCCTTGCGGCGGAAATCCCACAGGCCAACCATCAGCCTTTCCGGATTGGACGGATCAAGGCTGAGCGAGGAACAGCCGGTCGAAAGATTGGGCGCCTTCAGGATATGGGCCCAGCTCTTGCCGCCGTCGGTGGTCTTGTAGACACCGCGTTCGGCACTGTCGCTCCACAGCGCGCCGGTGGCGCACACGTAAACCACATCGCTGTTGGCCGGGTGCACGACGATATCGGATATGCGCTCGGTACCGGGCAGGCCCATGTGGGTCCAGTTGTCACCGCCGTCGGTGGATTTGTAGACGCCGTCACCCACCGAAACACTGTTGCGGGTCCAGCTTTCGCCGGTGCCCACCCACACGGTGCGCTTGTTGAGGGGGTCCAGCGTGACGGCGCCGATCGACTGAACGGGCTGGCGATCGAACTTGGGCGCGAAATTGGTGCCGCCGTCTTCGGATTTCCACACGCCGCCCGAAGCTGCGCCCACAAAGATGGTAACCTTGCCATCATCTTCGGTGCGCGCTGCGATGGCGGAGATGCGGCCCGACATGGCCGCCGAACCGATGTTGCGGATGCCCAGGCCGGAAATGCCGGCACCTGCCGGCGGCGCGGCCATTTCGGCAGCAAAAACGGGGAAGGCGAGGGTGAGGGCCGATCCGGCCAGCAGTGCGATGCGGGTCATGTCCTGTCCTCTCTTCAATTGGTCGGCTGCGCGAACAGCGTGGCCGGGGCGTCCACATTGGCGGTGGCCTTGGCAATGATGATGCGCTGGCGCTGGCTGGAACCCTGCGGGCCGGCTTCGATCGACATCGGGAACATCACGCCGCCCACGGCTTCGTAATCACCCAACTCGCTTTCGTTCACCTGCACGGCGCCGCGGATACGGCGGGTTTCGATGATCTTCACTTCCAGCATGGAATCCGGATCGATCAGGTGAACGAACTCGTCGCCGTCCTTTTGTGCCACTTTCAGCTTGTAACAGTTGGTGCCGTCGAAATCCTCGCGGCCCAGATAGGTGACGCTGCTGCCATCGCTGGCGGCCGATTGCAGCACGCCGGAAATGCTGGCGCTGTCGGCCAGGCTGCGCGCCTCGTCGTCGCCCATTTTTTCCGCGTCCTTGCGGCCCTGGAACGGGTTGATCCGCCAGCCGCCGCCCTTGCCATCATAGGCCTGCACCAACGCCAGGCCCTGCAACGCCGCTTCGGAACGGGTGGCGCCGCCGGAGCGAATTTCGTTGAAGGTCAGTTCAAAACCGCCGGGGAAGATCAATTTGCCTTCCATGCGCACCGACTTCAGCGCCGCCAGGGCAGCACCGCCACCGCGCGCGGCGAGGTTTTTCGCCACCAGATCAGCGGCAGTGGGTTCGGCAGCAGGTTGGCCAACAGGTTGAGCTGCGGCTTGAGTGGTGCCGGCCAGCAGCACAATAGCCAGCGCGCGAATTGCGAGTCGCATGGTTTTCCCTTCGGATCAGGTGACAATGGCACAGGGCTGCCGCAGTGCTGGTGTATTGTCAATCTACCACTCTTGTGCGCTGCAACGTTGTTGGGCAAATCCAGCAGCATGGCTCATGAAGACGTGCTTCGCTGGCTCGCTGCCCACGCTCCCGATGTAGCGGTGATCATTCCCGGCCCATCCACCGCGACCGTTGCCGAGGCTGCCGCCGCATTGGGGGTTGCACCGGGCCGCATCGCGAAATCGCTGGCGATGCGGGTGAACGGCGCAGTGCTGCTGCTGGTGACGCGCGGCGATGCCCGGCTCGACAATCAGAAGGCCCGCGCCGCGCTGGGCGGCAAGCCGCGCATGCTGGATGCTGCAGAAACGCTGGCGGTGACGGGCCATGCTGTGGGCGGTGTCTGCCCGTTTGGTTTGGCAACCGATGTGCCGGTGTGGCTGGATGTGTCGCTGCAGGCGTTCCCAAGCGTGTTTCCGGCCGCTGGCAGCCGCGAAAGCTCGGTGGAAATTGCGCCTCAGCGTCTGGCGGATCTGGTGGCGCGTGGCTGGGTGGATGCCTGCGTGTTGCCAGAACCTGCGGAAGAGCCGGCAGCCGCTTCGGTGTAGGGCCGCACCAGCGCCGCCACATCAACGCGCGCCTTCAGCCGGGCGGCCAGCAGATACATGCCGGCGATCTTGCGCTGGATGAACAGCACATCGGGCGGCGGCGCGATGAAGTGCTCGCGCAGGGCCACCAGGCTGCTTGATTGCGATTTCAGATTGGCTGCCAGGCCGCCACCGCCGAAATCAAAGGCGCCATCCATGCGCAGCGGCGCAAAGCCGTCGCGGGCCATGCCCAGGATGGCGTCGGTCATCGCCGCCGGCGGATTGGCGGGCAAGATGCCAAGCGACGCCAGACCGGCCAGCAACGCCTGATCGTCAGCGGCGAGGCCGGCCGCGAGCAGGGCGCGATAGCCATCGCTCACTGCTGCCGGCACGTCGCGGGCGGCGCCGAAATCCAGCAGCACCAACCGGCCGTTGTTCAGATCATAGCGGTAATTGGCGAAATTCGGATCGGTCTGCATCATGCGCCAATCGAACAGTTCGGCCATCAGGATGCGCAGCATCAGCGTCATCAGCCGGTCACGTTCGGCCTGGGGCAGGGCAGCGGCCTTGTCGATGCCAACACCGCCGACATGGCCCATGGCCAGGATGTTCGGCCGCGACAGATCGGCCGCCAGCGCTGGC